>DASTYT010000121.1 GCA_035764725.1 Candidatus Methylomirabilota bacterium
CGCGACTGGAGCGGCGCGCAGGCCGTTGTCCTGGAGGCGCTGGCGCGGGCCGAGGCCGCGCGCGCCTCCGAGGCTCTGCGCGCCGGGCTCGATCACCGGCTCCGGCGTCTCGAGCGCCGGCTGGCCCGGCTCGCGCTCACCCCGCTGTTCTAGCGCTCGCCCGCCCCGCTCGGCCCCGCCGCGTCGGCTGCGAAGGCCACCACGTGGAGCAGCTGCGCTTCCGCTCGGACGCGCGCGCCCGTCGCGAAGGTGGACGTCGAAGGCTGGGACGAGTGCACCCGACGTCCCGAGGGAAGGCGAATGCAGTAGAGGCACTCCGAACCGCGGAAGAAGCGGCGGGTGATCACCCCCGAGCCGTCCTCGCGCGCCTCGAAGTGCACGTCGTCCGGGCGCAACATGACCTCGACGGGCGTGCCGAGAGCAAGACCCGCGCGATGGGCGAAGGTCCCCAGCTCGGTCTCGATGCCGTCGCGGGTGACGCGGCCGGGCAGGAAGTCGGCGGCGCCCACGAACTCGGCGACGAACTGCGTGGCAGGCTGGTGGTAGATCTCCTCCGGCGTCGCGATCTGCTCGATACGCCCGTGACGCAGCACGCCCACCCGGTCGGCGAGCGTGAAGGCCTCGTCTTGATCGTGGGTCACGAACACCGCGGTGGTGCCGGTGCTCCGCAGGATGGCCTCGACGTCGTCCCGCATCTGTGCCCGGAGGTCGGCATCGAGATTCGAGAAGGGCTCGTCGAGCAGGAGCAGGGCGGGGGCCGGCGCGAGGGCCCGAGCAACGGCGACCCGCTGCTGCTGGCCGCCGGACAGCTCGTGAGGAAAGCGGTCGTCGACGCCGCGCAGGCCCACCAGGTCGAGCACCTCACCGACCCGGGCCCGCCGCGCCGCTCGCTCCAGGCGGTCGAGCCCGAAGGCCACGTTGTCGTGCACGGTCAAGTGAGGGAAGAGGGCGTAGTCCTGGAACACGAGGCCCACGCCGCGCCCCTCCGGGGGCACGAGCCGCCCCTCCCCGGATACGACCTCGCCGCGGAGGCGCACCGTACCCGCGTCGGGCGCCTCGAAGCCCGCGATCAGACGCAGCGTGGTCGTCTTGCCGCAGCCGGAGGGGCCCAGGAGCGCGACGATCTCGCCCTCGTTCACCGAGAGCGACAGGTCGTGGACGGCGGGCGGCTGATCCTTGGCATACCGCCGGGAAACGCCGGCCAGCGCGAGCAGCTCCACGACGTCAGCGGCGGCCGAGGACTTCGGGGTTCACGGGCGTCGGCGGTGACGTCCCCTCGAGGACGGCCAGACAGTTGTTGACGGCCAGGCGGGCCATCTCGACCCGGGTCGCGCGCGAGGCGCTGGCGATGTGCGGCGCCAGCGCGACGTTGGGAAGCCCGATCAGGCCGGGGTGCACTTTCGGCTCCTCCTCGAACACGTCCAGCCCGGCGCCGGCGATCCAGCCCTCCTTGAGGGCCTGCACCAGCGCGGCCTCGTCCACCACCGGCCCCCGCGCGGCGTTGATGAGGTACGCCGTCTTCTTCATGGTCCGGAGCGACTGCGCATTGATGAGGTGGCGGGTCTCGGGAAGCAACGGCGTGTGCAGGGTCACGAAGTCCGAGTCCCGCAGCAGGGTCGGGAGGTCGACACGGGTTGCGTGTAGCTCCGCCTCTACCGTCGCGGGCGCCGGCGCCGCGTCCTGGTAGAGCACGCGCATGCCGAAGCCGAGGCCGCGCCGGGCCACCGCCCGGCCGATGCGGCCGAAGCCGACCACGCCCAGGGTCTTGCCGTGGACGTCGCCGCCCAGGAGGAGCATGTACTCCCACTGCTGGAACTTGCCGTCGCGGACGTAGCGGTCACCCTCGACGAGGCGGCGCGCGGTCGCCATGAGCAGGGTCCAGGCGAAGTCGGCGGTGGTCTCGGTGAGGACATCGGGGGTGTTGGTCACTACCACCCCTGCTTTGGTGGCGGCCGAGACGTCGATGTTGTTGTAGCCTACCGCCACGTTCGAGACGACCTTGAGCTCAGGGTTGGCCGCGAGGACCTCCGCGTCGATGGTGTCGGTGATCAGGCAGACAAGGCCCCGGCGGCTACGCAGCCGGGCCTTGAGATCGGCCTTGGAGAGCGGACGGTCGCCCGTGTGCAAGTCGACGTCGGCGCGGCTCCGGGCGAAGGCGATGACCTCGTCCGGAAGCATGCGCGAGATCAGAATCGACGAGGCTCCGCTGCCCTGAGGCATTACGCCCCTCCATCATAAGTAACTGAAATATAAAGAATATGAACTTCTTGACAGCCCGAGATTCGCCGATATACTAGCAATCGCACTCGATGAGTGCTAACGGATTCGGCGGTCGTGGAGATCGCCAGGCCAAACATCTTACCCAGCAGGAGGCACGTTGACCATGAAAGTTCGTCCGCTGCACGATCGCATCCTCGTCAAGCGTATCGAAGAGGGAGAGGTCCGTAAGGGCGGCATCATCATCCCCGACACCGCCAAGGAAAAGCCCCAAGAGGGCAAGGTCATCGCCGCCGGGAACGGCAAGGTGTCCGAGGACGGCAAGCGCATCCCCCTCGACGTGAAGGCCGGGGACAAGATCCTCTTCGGCAAGTACTCCGGCTCCGAGGTGAAGGTCGACGACGAGGAGTATCTGATCCTGCGCGAGGAGGACGTGCTCGCCATCATCGAGTAGCGTCGTCGGAACGCCATCAACCCGACCGCGCCCGACCGGCCGGTCCATTCCACGCAAACGAACAGGAGAGACAGAGATGCCGAAGCAGGTCATGTTCAGCGACGAGGGCCGCGCCGCCCTCCTCCGGGGGGTCAACGTCCTCTCGGCCGCGGTGAAGGCGACGATGGGCCCCAAGGGCCGCAACGTCGTCATCGACAAGAAGTTCGGTAGCCCCACGATCACCAAGGACGGCGTCACCGTCGCCAAGGAGATCGAGCTCAAGGACAACTACGAGGATATGGGCGCCCAGATGATCAAGGAGGTGGCGTCCAAGACCTCGGATATTGCCGGTGATGGCACGACGACGGCGACGGTGCTCGCCCAGTCCATCTTCCGCGAGGGCCTCAAGAACGTCACCGCCGGGGCCAACCCGATGGGCCTCAAGCGGGGCATCGACACCGCGGTGGAGGCAGTGGTGGAGGAGCTGAAGAAGCTCTCCAAGTCCACCAAGGACAAGAAGGAGATCGCCCAGGTCGCCACGATCGCGTCGAACAACGACAAGACCATCGGCAGTCTGATCGCCGAGGCGATGGAGAAGGTCGGCAAGGACGGCGTCATCACCGTCGAGGAGTCGAAGTCGGCGGAGACCGTGCTCGACGTGGTCGAGGGCATGCAGTTCGACCGCGGCTACCTCTCCCCCTACTTCGTGACCGACGCCGAGCGGATGGAGTGCGTGGTCGAGGATGCCCTCGTCCTCATCCACGAGAAGAAGATCAGCGTCATGAAGGACATGCTGCCGCTGCTCGAGCAGGTCGCGCGCTCCGGCAAGCCCTTCCTCGTGATCGCCGAGGACGTCGAGGGCGAGGCCCTGGCCACGCTGGTCGTGAACAAGCTCCGCGGCACGTTGCACTGCGCGGCGGTGAAGGCCCCGGGCTTTGGTGATCGGCGGAAGGCCATGCTCGAGGACATCGCCATCCTGACCGGCGGCAAGGCCATCACCGAGGATCTCGGCATCAAGCTCGAGAACATCAAGCTCGAGGACCTCGGCAAGGCCAAGAAGATCGTCGTGGACAAGGACAACACCACCATCGTCGAGGGTGCCGGCAAGTCGTCCATCATCGAGGGCCGCATCAAGCAGATCCGTGCGCAGATCGACGAGACCACGTCCGACTACGACCGCGAGAAGCTCCAGGAGCGCCTGGCCAAGCTGGCGGGCGGCGTGGCGGTGGTGAAGGTGGGCGCGGCCACCGAGACCGCGATGAAGGAGAAGAAGGCGCGGGTCGAGGACGCGCTCAACGCGACGCGGGCCGCGGTGGAAGAGGGCATTGTGCCGGGCGGCGGCGTGGCCCTGCTACGGGCGTCCAAGTCCATCGAGAAGCTGAAGCTCGAAGGCGATGAGAAGGTGGGCGCCAACATCGTGAAGCGGGCGCTCGAGGAGCCCATCCGGCAGATCGTGGAGAACGCCGGTCTCGAGGGCAGCGTGGTCGTGGAGAAGGTGAAGGCGGAGACCGTCCCCACTCGGGGCTTCGACGCCGAGAGCCTGACGTACGTGGACATGATTCAGGCGGGCATCATCGACCCGACGAAGGTCGAGCGGATCGCCCTGCAGAACGCGGCGTCCGTCGCCGGCCTGTTGCTGACGACGGAGGCGCTGGTCACCGACCTGCCGGAGGAGAAGCCGGCGGCGGCCCCGCCGATGCCGCACGGCGACTTCTAAGCCGTCAGGATCCGGAAGCACCGACACGGCCTCGGCCCCGTACGGGCCGGGGCCGTGTCTCATTTCGTGCACGTCTTGACCGGCTCGCCGGAGGTTGCCTAAACTGAGCCCGTCTGTTAGGGTTAACTGCTTTTGCGACAGAGCATCCGAGTCCGGAGGGGGTGACGCAACTGTATCCGTACGAGATTCTTGTGATCTTCGATCCACGGCCGACCGACGAGGACATCGCTGCGCTCCTCACCCGCCTGCAGGAGAACCTCAAGGGTCTGGGCGCCGAGGTCGGTAAGGTGGAGAACTGGGGCAAGCGCCGCCTCACCTATGATATGCGGAAACAGCGCGAGGGCACGTACGCGGTGATCGAGTGCTCCGCCGAGCCGTCGGTGGTCAAGGAGTTCGAGCGGCAGCTGCGGTTGAACGAGAACGTGCTCCGCTACATGACGACCCGGGTGCCGGTGCGCAAGCGCCAGCGCTCGGCGCCGAAGGCCGAAGTGGCGGTTCCGGAGGAGGCGGTCTGATGGCGAGCCTCAACAAGGTGTTCCTCATCGGAAACCTGACGCGCCCGCCCGAGCTCCGCTACACGCCGAGCGGCACCGCGGTGTCCGATCTTCGCCTGGCCGTGAATCGAGGCTACACCACCCAGGGCGGCGAGAAGCGGGAGGAGACGTGCTTCCTCACCGTGGTGGTCTGGGGGAAGCAGGCGGAGACGTGCGGCGAGTACCTGGACAAGGGCAGCCCCATCATGGTGGAGGGGCGGCTGCAGACCCGAGACTGGGAAACGAAGGACGGACAGAAGCGCAGCGTCGTCGAGGTGGTGGCCGAGCGCGTTCAGTTCATGGGCCGGACGAAGAGTCCGGTCGCGCCGGGCGCTCCCGTCGAGGGCGGCGAGACCATGCAAGACGGGGACGACGAGGTCCCCTTCTAGGAGGAGCGAGCCATTCCGCCTGCATCGAAGCCTGTGAAACGTCGCCGGTTCGGCCGGCGCAAGGTCTGCAAGTTCTGTGTGGACAAGGTGAGCCTCATCGACTACAAGGACGTCCGCCGGCTGCGCGGCTTCGTTTCCGAACGGGGCAAGATCACCCCCCGGCGCATCTCCGGCAGCTGTGCGCGCCATCAGCGCCAGCTCACCCGCGCTATCCGGCGCGCGCGCACGGTGGCCCTCGTTCCCTACACCGGCGAGTAGCCCGGGAGCCCCGATGAAGATCATCCTGCTCGACGACGTCCCGAAGCTCGGCCGGCGCGGCGAGGTCCGCGACGTGTCCGACGGCTACGCGCGGAACTTCCTCCTGCCTCACAAGCTGGCGCTCAACGCCACCCCGGCCAACCTCAAGAATCTCGACGCGATCAAGGCCAGCCAGGAGAGCAAGGCGGCCAAGGCCCGCAGCGAATCCGAGGAGCAGGCGCGGACCATCGAAGGCCTCGCCTTCGCCCAGATCCGGCAGGCCTCCGACGAGGGCAAGCTCTTCGGGTCGGTCGGCAAGGCCGACATCGCCGCGTTCCTCGCTCAGCACGGGATCGAGGTGGAGCGGCGTCGGATCATGCTGGACGAGCCGATTAAGACCCTCGGCGAGGTCAGTGTGCCCATCCGGCTCCCCGCCGACGTCACCGCGCAGCTCAAGGTCGCCGTCACCCGGGAGTAGCCGTGGCCACGCTCGCCGAGCTGCTCACCTCCAAGATCCCCCCACACAGCATGGAGGCGGAGCGAGCCCTGCTCGGCGCCATCCTGCTCGAGCGCGAGAGCCTGCCCAAGGCGGTGGAGCTGCTCCGGGCGTCCGACTTCTACAAGGAAGGGCACCGGAAGATCTTCGACACCATGCTGGTGCTGTTCGAGCGCAACGAGCCGGTCGATCTCGTCACGCTGTCCGAGGAGCTCAAGCGCCAGAACGATCTCGAGGCGGTAGGGGGGCCCTCCGCCCTCGCCATGCTCGTGGAGGAGGCGGCCACCGCCGCGCATCTCCTCGCCTATGGGGGCATCGTCCGCGAGAAGGCCCTGCTGCGCGACCTGATCCGCATCTGCAGCGAGATCATCTCCCAGAGCTTCGACGGCAGTCAGGACGTGGAGAAGCTGCTCGACGACGCCGAGCGGCTGATCTTCCAGATCTCCGAGCGGCGGATGCAGGGCTCGGCCTACCCGGTCCGCGCGATTCTCAAGGACACCTTCGAGCACATCGAGCGCCTGTACGAGCGGAAGGAACACGTCACCGGGCTCGCGACCGGCTTCGGCAAGCTCGACGAGATGACGTCGGGCTTCCAGCCCAGCGACTTCATCATCATCGCGGGACGGCCGTCGATGGGGAAGACGGCCTTCGCCCTCAACATCGCCAAGTACGCGGGTGTGGTCGATCACAAGCGGGTGCTGGTGCTGAGCCTCGAGATGTCGAAGGAGCAGCTCGTCCAGCGCCTCCTGTGCGCGGAGGCGCGGGTGGACTCGCACAAGGTGCGGACCGGCTACCTGGATCCCCGCGATTGGACGCGAATGACGCACGCCGCCGGCAAGCTGGCGGACGCGCCCATCTACATCGACGACTCGCCGGCGCTGTCCGTGCTGGAGGCCCGCGCCAAGGCGCGCCGCATGAAGGCCGAGCACGGTCTCGACCTCATCGTCATCGACTATCTGCAGCTCATGCGGGGCCGGAACCCCGAGAACCGGCAGCAGGAGATCTCCGAGATCTCACGGTCGCTCAAGGCGCTCGCCAAGGAGCTCTCGGTGCCGGTGGTGGCGCTCTCGCAGCTCTCGCGGGCGGTGGAGGCGCGACAGTCGAAGGAGCCCCAGCTCTCGGATCTCCGGGAGTCCGGCGCCCTCGAGCAGGACGCCGACTTGATCCTCTTCCTCTACCGGCCCGAGCGCTACGGGCTCGAGTCACCGGACGGCGACCGGGTCGCCGACGTCATCATCGGCAAGCAGCGGAATGGGCCGACCGGGAAGGTGCAGGTGACATTCATCCCCGAATACGCGTCGTTCGAGAACCTCGCCCCGCCCAGCCGTCAAATTCAGCCCGTCTAGGCCGCGAGCGCGGGCGGCGTTTTCAGCAGGGTCATGACCAAGGTCGTCATCGTTGGAGCGGGGAAGGGCGGTCGTGCCCTGCTCGAGATGATCGTGGGCGACCCCACCGTCTCCATCGTGGGCGTTGCCGACGCCAATGCCTGGGCGCCCGGTCTCGAGCTCGCGCGCCGTCTCAACATCCCGGTCTCCACCGACTTTCGCGAGCTCGTCCGCAATCAGCGTCTCGATCTCATCATCGACGTGACGGGCAATCCCCAGGTCCACGCCGAGATCGACCGCATCAAGGCGCCGGCCAGCGAGGTGATGGGCGGGGCCAGCGCCAAGTTCATGTGGGATCTCCTCGCCGAGCGCAAGCGCTCCGAGGAGCTGGAAGACCGCTACTCCCTGATGCTGCGCGAGCTCCAGCGGCAGGCTGAGGGCGACTTCATCATCGGCCAGAACCCCAAGATGAAGGAAGTGGCCGAGCTGATCGCGCGGGTCGCGCCGACGCCCACCACGGTGCTGATCCGCGGGGAGTCGGGGACGGGCAAGGAGCTCGTGGCCCGCGCGATTCACCGCTACTCGAATCTCCGCGACAAGCCGCTGGTGACGGTGAACTGCACCGCGCTGACGCCCACCCTGATGGAGTCCGAGCTCTTCGGTCACAAGCGCGGCGCGTTCACGGGCGCGGTGGCCGACAAGGCCGGCCTCGTGGAGAAGGCGGACGGGGGCACGATCTTCCTCGACGAGATCGGCGATATGCCGGGCGAGATGCAGGCCAAGCTCCTCCGCGTGCTCCAGGCCGGGGAGATCAAGGCGGTAGGAGACTCCATCACGCGAAAAGTCCGCGTGCGCGTGATCGCCGCCACGAATCGCGACCTCGAGAAGGCAATGGAAGCGGGCGAGTTCCGCTCCGACCTCTTCTATCGCTTCAACACGTTCACGATCACGCTCCCCCGGCTGAGCGAGCGCACCGAGGACATCCCCGTCCTCGCCTACCATTTCCTGCGCAAGGCCGAGGCGAAGGTGAATAAGAAGGTCGACCGGTTCTCCCCCGAAGCGCTCGATCTCTTGACGCGCTATCCGTGGCCGGGCAACCTGCGCGAGCTCGAGAACGTCATCGAGCGCTCGGTCGTCCTCGCATCGACCAGGGAGGTTGGTCTGGCGCATTTGCCGCTCTACCTCCAGGAGGGGAGCCCGATCCGCATCGCGAGCGAGGAAGGTTTCCTCGACGCGAAGGAGCGCGCAATTCAGCTCTTCGAGCGCGAAGCCGTCACGCGCTTCCTGGCCGAGGCCCGGGGCAACATCTCCCTGGCTGCCAAGCAGGCGAAGATCACCCGGCGCAACTTCCACCGACTCATCGCCAAGTACTCGATAAACAGCAAGATTTACAAGACTGAGAATCATAAGACTCAGTAGTGAGTCAATAAAGTCGCACTAGGTGCACTCGGCAGATAGCTTGTAAATAAATAAGTTACAGCCCTATCGCGCAGTTTCTTCCCATAACTCTGTGTGAACTCCTGGACTCATCGTCGAGTAAAACCTACGTGAGCATATCGAATGCGGGGTAATACTTTCAAATAGTTAGTCCTCAGTAGCGGCATGGAACGCGCCTTGCTCAAGTGAAGACCAACTCAGCGACGGGGAGGCTTCTCATGGGAGCGCGTTGTAGCTGCGGCTCGGACATCCAGCATCACTTCGATCATCTTGGCTGCATCCAGTGCGGGGCGGCCTGCTGCCCGGTCTGCTCGTATCAGCTCGAATCAGCCTACTACTGTGGCAGCTGCGCGGAGAGCATCCTCGAATTGCCTTGGGATCCCGCCGTGCGGCCGCGTGCCGCCCTCGCCGGCTAGCCGCGGCACCCATCCACCTCACGAAGAAGGAGTGACGCGCATGGAAAGCAAGGGCACGGCCTTCCGGAGTCTGCTCCGCGATGAGCCCTACCTCTTCACCGGCGGTATTTACTCGCCGCTCGACGCCCAGATCGCCGAGCGGGCGGGGATGAAATCGATCTACCTCTCGGGCTACTCGGTGGCGATGATGAACGGCTGGCCGGACATGGGGTTCCTCACCCAGACCGAGGTCGCCCGCACCGCCTCGATGGTGGCCAGCGCGGTCGAAGCGCCCATCATCGCCGACGCGGACGACGGCTACGGCAATGCGCTGTCCACCATGCGTACCGTCCAGGAGTTCGTGAAGACGGGGGTGGCAGGCATCCATCTCGAGGACCAGCGCTTCCCCAAGCGCTGTGGCCACATCGCCGGCAAGACCATCGTGAGCCGCGAGGAGGCCATCGGGAAGTACCGCGCCGCCCTCGCCGAGCGAGACCGGCTCGACCGCGACTTCGTCATCATCGCGCGCACCGACGCATTCGGCGCGGTGGGCGGCAGCATGGACGAGGCGATCTGGCGGGGCCGGGCTTACGCCGACGCCGGCGTCGACCTCGTGTGGGCCGAGCTCTCGTCCTCGGACCGCGAGCCCGCCATCGAGTTCGCGCGCGCCATGCGTCAGTCGCACCCGAAGCTTCCGCTCGCCTTCAACTACTCCTCGTCGTTCAAGTGGAATCGCGATGCGAACCCCCTGACGTTCCGGGAGCTCGGGGAGCTGGGCTACAGGTTCATCTTCATCACGCTCTTCGGCGCCCACGCCGCCATGTACTCGGTGTGGAACCACATGCACGAGCTGGCGAAGAACGAGGAGCAGGCTCAGTGGAGCCTGGAGCGCCTCAAGGCCGGGCATCCCACCGAGAGCCACCACGTGATGGCGCGCGTGTCGCACTTCCAGGAGCTCGAGCGGCGCTACATTCCGGGGACGGACGAGCGCCTCAAGGGCTCGGACGGGTTCGGCGAAGGGCACTGAACCGTCCCCGGGGGTCGGCCGGGGACGGGGCGGCTCAGCTCCCGTCCCCGGCGTGTCTCGCGCGGAGCAGACGGCGTGCGAGGATGAACCCGAAGAAGACGAGCGCGGCGAAGAGCACATAGCCCTCCACGTCCGTGCCGAACCGCCGCAGCCGCTCGACGTATTCGCCCAGGCCGTACCCGATCGTGTACCCCAGCCCCACGACGAGGGGCACGTAGGTGAGCGCGCCCAGCATGTTCGCCGCGAAGAACCGGGCGATAGGCATGCCGAGCGCGCCGGCGAGCGGCCCCGCCATGAAGCGAAGCCCGGGCACGAAGCGGGCGATGAACACCGCGAGCATGCCGCGCCGGGACACGAAGTCCTGCATCATCTCCAGCCGGCGTGGATGCCCGAGCAGCCACGACGCGTGGCGCTCGAGCGTGGCGCGCCCGTAGCGATGACCGAGCCAGTAGCCGATGTTGTCGCCGCCCACCGCGCTCACGATGCCGATGACCAGGACCACCGGAAGGTGGAGCTCGCCGCGCCAACACATGTAGCCAGCAAGGACCAGGATGGTCTCCTCGGGAACGGGCAGACCGATGTTCCCGAGGATGACGAGGAGGAAGAGGGCGAGGTAGCCCCAGTGCGCGAGGAGCTCGACCGGATCCACGATCAGTTCGCCACGATAAACCAGAACCCTCGTTCCCGTCGAGCCGCACGAAGGATCCTGGGCGGCGGAGGCGAGGTGGCGCCCGGAAGGCTCGGCATGCGGCCTAGTTTGACATGTCCTGATGCCGTGGGTCACACTCCGTGCATGAGCCGGGCGCGCGGCATGCTCGTGACCCTTGTCCTGCTGGGGCTCCTCGCCACCTTCGGCGGGGCGACCTTCGGGCTTCCCGACTCCCTCACGCCTCCCGGCTACTTCGACGGCGGGGACGGCGACGACGCCCTGTGGCTGGTCACCGAAGGCCTCCCGGCCATCGTGCTGCCCGTCTTTGCCCTCGTCCTCATCGCGGCTGCGCGGGCGGCGCTGCCCTTCGGCGTTCCCTGCGCCCGATCCCTCGCCGCACCTCTCGCCGCTCGCCTCCGCGCCCCGCCGCTCTCCTAGTGGTTCCGCCGCGTCACGCGCGCGCCATCATCATGGAGAGAGGAGATCGTCATGTTTGGTCTGGGTACGCAGGAGCTGATGTTGATTCTCGCCATTGCCCTCGTCCTGTTCGGCGGCTCGAAGATCCCGGAGCTGGGGAAGTCCCTCGGTCAGGCGATCCGCGAGTTCAAGCGCGGAGTGGAGGCGCCCGACCCCAAGCCGGAGGCCAAGGAAGAGGCCGGAAAGGGCGGAAAGTCGTCCGTCGGCTAGGCCCGCGCCTTCCCCATGCGGGCCCCGGAGGCCCAGCGTAGGGCCTCCGGAACCCGCACCGTGAAGCTCCACGCGCTCAAGCACTTCTTCGTCGGGAGGCCGATCCCGACGGCGCAGGCCCGTCACGAGCGCCTTTCGAAGCGCGCGGCGCTCGCGGTCTTCGCCTCCGACGCGCTCTCCTCCGTCGCGTACGCGACGGAGGAGATCCTGCTCGTCCTCAGCATCGCGGGGGTGGGCGCGCTCACCTACTCGATCCCCATCGGCGTGGGGATCTCGGTGCTGGTCGCTATCGTGGTGAGCTCGTACCGCCAGACGATCCGGGCGTATCCGGGCGGCGGCGGGGCCTACATCGTCACCAAGGACAATCTCGGGACGTTGCCGGGCCTGGTGTCGGCCGCGGCGCTCCTCATCGACTACGTGCTGACGGTGGCGGTGAGCGTCGCCGCCGGCATCGCCGCGCTGACCTCCGCGTTCCCGTCCCTGTTCGGATACCGCGTGCTCCTCGGCGTGCTCTGCATCGCCGGCATCACCACCGCCAACCTGCGCGGCCTCCGCGAGTCCGGCAAGCTCTTCGCCGCGCCCACCTATCTCTTCATCGTGAGCTGCGCCGGGATGCTCGGCTACGGCTTCATCCGCTGGGTTCTCGGCTGGGAGACGCCGGCGCCGCCCCCGCCCGAGGTCGTGACGGTGGGCCTGCAGAACGCGTCGATCTTCCTCATCCTCCGCGCCTTCGCCTCGGGCTGCACCGCCCTCACCGGCGTGGAGGCGGTGTCGGACGGCGTGGGGGCCTTCCGGCCGAACGAGGCCAAGAACGCCCGCATCGTGCTCGTCTGGCTGGGCGTGATCCTCGTCGTGCTGTTCATGGGCATCACCTTCCTCGCCCGCCACTACCACGTGATGCCGCGCGAGGAGGAGACGGTGGTGTCCCAGCTCGCGCGCCAGATCTTCGGCGGCGGCCTCCTCTACTACGAGATCCAGGCCGTCACCATGGCCATCCTGATCCTCGCGGCCAACACCTCGTTCGCGGACTTCCCGCGCCTGGCCTTCTTCCTTGCCCGCGACGGCTTCATCCCTCGCCAGTTCGGCACGCGCGGCGACCGGCTGGTCTTCTCCAATGGCATCTTGATCCTGGGCGGTCTTGCCGCCCTCCTCGTCGTGATCTTCGCCGGCGACACCCACGCCCTCATTCCTCTCTATGCGGTGGGCGTGTTCATCTCGTTCACGCTCTCGCAGTCGAGCATGGTGCGGCGGTGGCTGCGCGTGCGCGAGGAGGGGTGGTGGTGGCGCGCGTGGCTGAACGCGATCGGGGCGACGGCCACCGGCCTCGTCATGCTGGTGATCGCGGGGACCAAGTTCACCCACGGGGCATGGCTGGTGGTGCTGCTCATCCCGCTCCTCGTCGCCGCGTTCTTGACTGTGCACCGCCACTATGCCGATGTGGCGGGGCAGCTCTCGATGGAGGGATACGATCCGCCGCCCCCGATCCAGAACACCGTGCTCGTGCTGGTCGGCGACCTCCACAAGGGCGTCGTGGCGGCGCTCCGCTACGGTCAGGCGATCTCGCCCTCGGTCAAGGGGGTGTTTGTCGAGCTGGACCCGGAACGGACGCGCCGGCTCGAGGAGAAGTGGGGGAAGTGGGGCATGGGCATCCCGCTGGTGGTGCTGAACTCCCCCTACCGCTCTCTCCTCGCGCCGTTCCTCGACTATCTCGACCACCTGCTCGCGCTGGGCGAGAACCACGTGGTCACGATCATCATTCCGGAGTTCATCCCCAGCCGCTGGTGGCAGCACCTCCTGCACAACCAGACCGCCCTGCTCGTGAAGGGTGCCCTGCTCTTCCGCAAGCGGGTCGTCGTGGTGGACGTCCCGTTCCACCTTCGAGGCTGACCGCCCCCCCTCTGGTACACTGACTTGTTGCGATGGAAGCGATCCTCGACGTCCCCGGCCCACTCGATCTCGCCCGCACCTTCTCGCGGTTCCGGACGTGGGGCGAGGATCCCGTGAACCGGCTGTCCGAGGGCGTGCTTCGCCGCGCGGTGCGCGTGGGCGCGCGCTGGCACGGCTACGAGCTGCGGTGGACGGGCGAGGCCGCCGCCACGCGCGTCACGGTGGCGGTGCCGGGCGCGCGCCGGCCCGAGATCCTCGCCGCCGCCGTCGCGGAGGCGCGGCGCATCTGCGGGGCCGACCTCGATCTCGAGGCGTTCTACCGGGCCGCCAAGGAAGACCCCGTGCTGGGCGATCTCGCGCCGCGCCTGCACGGGCTCCGGCCCACCCTCATGCCCGAGCCGTTCGAGATGCTGGTGGGATCGATCTGCGCCCAGCAGGTCAACCTCACCTTCGCCTTTGCCCTGCGCGCGGCCCTCGTGCGCCGGTACGGCACCGCGCTGCGGGTCGGTGGCGAGATGGTCTACGCCTTCCCCGAGCCGGCCGTCCTCGCCCGGGCGCGGGTGCGCGA
>DASTYT010000122.1 GCA_035764725.1 Candidatus Methylomirabilota bacterium
GCGAAACCGACGACGCCTTCCGCCGCGCGGGGGCGTACCACGTCCTCGCCGTCTCGGGCTTCAACGTGGCGCTGGTGGCGGCCTCCGTGTTCGCCCTGCTCACGCTGGTGGGAGTCCCGCGCCCGGCCACCGCGGTGGCGGCGGCCGCGGCGCTGGTTGGGTTCGCTCTCGTGGTGGGTGCACAGTCCTCGGTGATCCGCGCGACCGTGATGGGCCTGATCCTCCTCGCCGGCATCGTGCTCGACCGGCAGTCGCAGCTGCCCAATGCGCTCGCGCTCTCGGGGCTCGCCCTGCTCGCGTGGCGGCCGGGCGATCTCTGGGACCCCGGCTTTCAGCTCTCGTTCGCCGCCACCGCGGGCATCGTCTATCTGGGGACCCCGGCCCGCGCCGTCCTTGAGCGGCTCCGGTGGCCCCGGGGTCTGGCCTCCGCGGTGGGCGTGAGCGTGGCCGCGCAGGGCGCGGTGCTGCCCGTCATGGCCGCGCACTTCAATCAGCTCTCCCTGATCGGCCCCGTGGCGAATCTCGTCGTCGTGCCCCTCGCCGGCGCGGCGACCACGGTGGGGCTCTTCGCGCTCGCCGGCGCGGCGCTCACCGATCTGGTGGGCAGCCTCGGGTTGAATCTCGCGTGGGCGCTCGCGGTGCTCCTCCGTCTCGCGGTCTGGCTCGCGGCCGCGGTGCCAGGCGCGCTCGTGCACGTGCCTGCGCCGGGCCCGCTCGCCTTGGCGACCTGGCTCCTCGCGGCCGTGCTCGCGGCGACGGTCGCTGCGCGCTGGGGACGCGCGGTCGCGCTGCTCCTTATCGCTGCCGGCGCCGGCATCGCGCTCTGGCCCCTGGTGGCCCCGGACCACGGCCGCCTCCGTGTGACCTTCCTCGACGTCGGGCAGGGCGATGCGATCCTCGTCGAGGTGCCGCACGGCCCGCGGGCGCTGGTCGATGGCGGGCCGGGCGGCGGGGCGCGTTTCGACGTCGGCGAGCGGGTGGTGGCGCCGTTCCTCTGGAACCGCGGCATCGCACGCCTCGACGTGATCGCGGCCACCCACGCCGATGCCGATCACTCCGGTGGACTCGCCGCCGTGCTGCGCGGGCTGCGGGTCGGCGAGATTTGGGAGAACGGGCGGTGGGGCGTCGGGCACGAGGACACCGTCGCCGCTCTCGGCCGCTCCGGCGCGCCGCGCCGGGTGCTCACCGCGGGTCAGCGGCTCCAGCTGGGCGAGGCCGCCGTCACGGTGCTGAGTCCTCCCGCGGACGGCCCTGCGGCGGCCGTCACCGGCGAGAACGACCATTCGCTGGTGCTCCGGCTGGACTGGCGCGGCATCGCGCTGCTCCTCACCGGTGATCTCACCGCGCGCGGCGAGGAGCGGCTCCTCGCCGTCCGCGCCCCGCTCACCGCCACTGTCCTCAAGGTCGGTCATCACGGCAGCCGCGGGTCGACGGCCGCCCCCTTCGTGGAGGCGAGCCGGCCCCGCGTCGCGGTCGTGTCGGTCGGCGGGCGCAATCCCTTTCGCCATCCCGCGCCCGACGTGCTGGATCGCCTCGCCATCGCGGGCGCCCGCCTCTATCGGACGGACCGGGACGGCGCGGTGATCGTGGAGACGGACGGGCTGAGGCTCTGGATCACGCGCTGGGCGGCGCGGCGCACCGACGAGCTGCCGATCGCGCCCGACGACCGGGCGTGGTGATCATGCGGGAGCGCCGAAGACACCACGACCCCCGGCTGGATACCGGAGGCCGTGGTGACGCGCGCGGAGCAGGAGGGACTAGTTCTCGAAGGCGCGCTCGTACTGCGCGCGCAGCCGCTCCAGCTCCTCGGGATCGAGACGAATGCCCAGGGAGAGCCCCATCTCTCCCAGGATCGTCTTGATCTCGTTCAGGGACTTCTTGCCGAAGTTCTTCGTCTTGAGCAGCTCCGACTCCGTCTTCTGCACGAGGTCGGCGATGGTCCGAATGTTGGCGGTCTTGAGACAATTGGACGCACGCACCGAGAGCTCAAGCTCGTCCACGTTGCGGAAGAGGTGCTCGTTCAGCTCGACCCGCGCCGCGGGCTCGAGGCCCGCTCCCTCCTGCCGCTCCGCCTCTTCGGCGACCGGCGTGGGGAAGTCAGTGAGCAGGTTGAACTGATCCTGCAGGATGCGCGAGGCCTCACCCACCGCGACGTCGGGCGTGACGCTGCCGTTGGTCCACATCTCGAGGACCAGGCGCTCCTGCCCGCCGCCCAGGGCGCTCGGCGTCTCCACTTGCACGTTCACGCGTTTCACCGGCGAGAAGTCCGCGTCGATGAGCATCGCGTTGATGGGGAGCGCCTCTGGCTCGCGCCGCTCGGCCGCCTGATAGCCGCGACCGCGCTCCACGCAGAGCTCCAGCTCGATGCCGCCGTCCTTGTCGAGCGTGGCGAGCACCACCTCGGGGGTGAGGATCTCCACGTCGGCGTCCGGCTCGAAATCCGCCGCGGTGACCACCTTCGGACCCTGGGCCTTCAGGCGCAGGATCTTGGGCCGGTTCACGTGGAGCGCGAACACGACCTTGCGGAGATTCATGATGATGTCGAGGGTGTCCTCGGTCACGCCCTGCATGAACGAGAACTCGTGAAGCACGCCCTCGATCTTGGCCCACGTGGGCGAGGCGCCGTGAATGGAGGACAGGAGCACGCGCCGATAGGCGTTGCCCACGGTGAGCGCGAAGCCCGGCTCGAACGGCTCGATGGCCAGCTTGCCGTACTTGCGGTCCTGGGCAAGCCACTCGTGACGGGCGGGAAGCGCGAGCTGCGGCATTGCGAAAACCTCCTGAGGTGTTCGGGGACCTGAGACCCGAGGGGTGAGTATACCACGGCCCCTTCGGGGGGAGGCCCGCCCCCCTAGCGCCCCTTGGCGCGAGCCCCCTCCGTAGACCGCCAAGCCCACGGTTTTCCAGACCGTTCTGTGCGTTGACCTATCGAGCAAAGTGCTGGCAAAATATAAGGAAATCATGATGGAGCGGCCCTGGTTCATGAAGACCTGGGCGGAGCCCTCCCGCCCCTCGGCAGGCGCCGGACAGGCCGTGCTCTGGGCGCTGGCCTGCCTCCTCGCCGTGTTCCTGGCGCTCCAGGCCTTCTGGATCTTCACCGCAGCCCCCGGCGTCCAGGCCGGCCCCCGCGTGGTCGAGATCCCGGCGCATCAAGGCCTGACCACGGTGGCGCGCCGCCTCGACGAGGCGGGGGCGATTCGCAGCCCGCTGGGCTTCATGCTGCTGGCCGCCGCTCGTGGCACCGCGCGCACCTTGAAGGCGGGTGAGTACGAGATCCCGCAGGGCGCCAACACCCTCGCCGTGCTGACCCTCCTCGAAGGCGGCCGCGTGCGCCAGCACGCGGTGCTGTTCCGCGAGGGCGACAGCGTCGTGGAGCTCGCGCTCGCCCTCGAGCGCGAGCGGCTGAGCCGCGCCGACGACATCCTGCGGCTGGCGCGCGACCCCGTCTTCTTGAAGACGCTCGCCGTCCCCGCCGAGAGCCTCGAGGGCTACATCTTCCCCGACACGTATCAGCTCGTGAAGGGCATGACGCCGGAGGAGATCCTCGCCCGCATGGCCGCGCGCATGCGCGATCAGCTCACGCCCGAGATCCTCGAGCGCGCGCGCGAGCGCGGGATCACCGTGCATCAGCTGCTCACGATGGCGTCGATCATCGAAAAGGAGGCGGTGGTGCGGAGCGAGATGCCGCTGATCTCCGCGGTGTTCTGGAACCGCCTGCGCCTCGGCATGCCGCTCCAGGCGGATCCCACCGTGCAGTTCGCGGTGGGCAAGGACGGTCAGGCTCTCTCGCGCGCGGATCTCCAGGTGGACTCGCCGTACAACACCTATCGACGGGGCGGACTCCCGCCCGGCCCCATCGGCGCCCCGAGCCGGGCCGCCATCGAGGCCGCCGCGAAGCCGGCGCCCGTGAACTTTCTCTACTTCGTCTCCATCGACGACCGTCGCCACCACTTCTCCACCAGCCTCGCCGAGCACAACGCCGCCGTCGCGCAGTACCGTCTCATCAAGCTCCGCTGACGCGGGCCCGCGTCCTTGTCAGGGGGTCGGGCCGATGCTATAACCGACCCGATCATGGCGCCGAGCGAGAAATCCACCGTGCTGTCGGTGCTCGCGCCGCCGGCGGCACGCGCGGCCCCGCGTGTCGCCGACGTGAGGTTTCCTCCGCTCTATCGCCTGTGCCGGAGCCTGTGCCGGCCCGCGCTGCAGCGCTGGTTCGCGCTCTCCATCGAGGGGCTCGAGCGGCTGCCGAGCGGCCCCTTCATTCTCGCCGCGAACCACCACAACTACCTCGACGGCGTCGTGCTCGGGGTCGCGGTCCCGCGCCCCATCTCCTTCATCGTGATGCCGCGCGTGTACCACGCGAGCCCGCTCCACCCTGCGTTCCACCGTGGCATCGGCTCGATTCCCGTGAACCTCTCGCGCCCGGACCCCGGCGCCATCAAGCGTGCGCTCCGCGCCCTCGAGCAGGGCCGCATCATCGGCATCTTCCCGGAAGGCCCGTTCAGCCGCGAGGGCCGCCTCGTCTCCGGCCAGCCTGGGGTGGCGGCGCTCGCGCTGCGCGCCGGCGTGCCGGTGGTGCCCGCGGCGATCGGCGGCACGTACCAGGCCCTGCGGGGGCGCCGCTTCCACCTCCCGCGGCGGCAGGCCTTGTCGGTGCGCTTCGGCCATCCCCTGCACCTCGGCCGCCGGCGCGCGCCCACGCGGGGCGAGCGCGTCGACGTCACCGGACAGGTCATGACCGAGATCGCCGGGCTCCTCGCGCGGGACCTGGCGTGAGCGGAGGCGAGAGCCCGCGCTGGGGCGGTCGGTTCGCGGAGCGGCTGGACCCCGGCGCGGAGGCGTTCACCGCGTCGCTTGGCGTCGACCGCCGGCTCTGGCCGCACGACATCGAGGGAAGCCGCGCATGGGCGCGCGCGCTGCGGCGTGCGGGGCTCCTCACCGAGACCGAGCTGAGCGCGCTCGCCTCGGGTCTCGACGCCGTCCACGCCGAGCTCGCGGAGGATCGCTTCCCCTTCCGGCGGGAGCTCGAGGACATCCACCTCAACATCGAGCGGCGGCTCACCGAGCTGGCGGGCCCCGTCGGCGGCAAGCTCCATACCGGGCGCTCGCGCAACGATCAGATCGCGCTCGACGAGCGCCTCTACCTCCGGGAGATCCTCGGCCACGTCGACGTGGGCATCCAGGCCGTCCAGGCCGCCCTGGTCGCCCGCGCCGAGGAGCACCTCGGCGTGCCCATGCCCGGCTACACGCATCTGCAGCGCGCACAGCCCGTGCTCCTCGCCCATCACCTGCTCGCCTACGTGTTCATGCTCCACCGCGATCGGGAGCGCTTCCGCGACTGCGCGCGGCGGAACAACGTGCTGCCGCTCGGAGCGGCCGCCCTCGCCGGCGCCGCCTTCGCCATCGACCGCGAAGCCCTCGCGCGCGATCTCGGCTTCGCCGCCCCCAGCGCCAACAGCCTCGACGCGGTGAGCGACCGCGATCACCTGATCGAGTTCCTCGCCGCGGCCGCCATCCTCGGCATGCACGTGTCGCGGCTCGCCGCCGACCTCACGCTGTGGGCGACCAGCGAGTTCGCCTTCGTGGAGTTCTCCGACGCGTTCGCCACCGGCTCGTCGATCATGCCGCAGAAGAAAAACCCGGACGTGGCGGAGCTCATGCGCGGCAAGACGGGACGCCTCTACGGCAACCTCACCGCGCTCCTCACGGTGATGAAGGGACTGCCTCTCACGTACAACTCCGACATGCAGGAGGACAAGGAGGCGGTGTTCGACACCGTGGACACGCTGGAGGCGCTGCTCCGCGTGATCCCGCCCATGCTGCGCTCACTGACCTTCCACGCCGACCGCATGCGCGAGGCCGCCGGCGCGAACTACTCCACCGCCACCGACCTCGCGGACTACCTCGTGCGCAAGGGCCTCCCCTTCCGCGAGGCCCACGAGATCGTGGGGCGCGTCGTCCGCCACGGCATCGCCAACAAGCGCGAGCTGAGCGAGATGACGCTGGACGAGCTGCGCGGCTTCTCGCCCCTGATCGGCGCCGACGTGCACGCCGCCCTCACCGTGGAGGCCTCGCTCGCCGCGCGCGCGGTCATCGGCGGCACCGCGCCGGAGGCGGTGCAACGGGCCCTCGAGGCGGCCCGTCAGCTCGTGGGGCCCGAGCCCCGCCGGTGAGCCGGCCCCACGGGCGGGGCCTCGTCCTCCTCGTCGTCCTCGCGCTGGTCGTCGCCGGCACGGGCTGCGGCCGGAAGGGGCCGCCCGTTGCGCCCGAGCGGCGGCTCCCCGCGGCGCCGTCCGGTATGAGCGCCACCGTCGAGTCCGACAGCATCGTGGTCAGCTGGACCGTCCCCCGCACCCGCGTGGACGGCGCCGCCTTCCGCGACCTCGCCGTCACCAAGGTCTTCCGGCGCGCCGAGGCGGAGAGCGAGCCCGAGAAGTCCGCCATGGTCTCACGGGGCGACGTGGTGGGCTGGGAGCGACTGGCCGAGATCAAGCCCGACGCGCCCGCGCCCGCGGTGATAGCCGGCAATACCGTCAGATGGGTCGATCGAAGGGCCTTACGCGTCGATCAGCGTTACGTCTATGTCACGACGGTGATCGACTCGACCGGGCGCTCGAGCGCGCCCTCGGAACGCCTGGCCGTGCTCTTCCTCGCCGCGCCGCGCCCACCGGAGGCGCTGGCCGCGGACGCGGGGGACGGTGAGGTGCGGCTCGCGTGGAAACCGCCGACCGGGCTCGTGGACGGGAACCCGCTGCGCGGCGACATCAGCTACGTGATCCTGCGCGGCGCCGGCGCGGAGGGCGCGCTGCAGCCGGTGAAGGCCGAGCCCGTCACCGGCATCACGTCCGTGGACCGTGGCCTCGAGAACGAGACGACCTACCGCTACGTGGTGCGGGCCGTGCGCAAGGAGGGGGAGGCGACCGCCTACGGCGAGCCGTCCATGGTGGCCACGGCGACTCCGGTGAAGCGGACGCCGCCCGCGGCGCCCAGCAACCTGCTCGCGATTCCCTCGGAAACGCTCGTGCGGCTGACCTGGACGGCGAGCGCGTCCCCCGACGTGGCGACCTATGCGATCTACCGCGCCACGGGCTCGGGCCCCTTCGTGCGTATCGGGACCACGCCCGCGGTCAACATCGTCTTCACCGATCGCGACGTGAAGCGGGGCGAGCAGTACCGCTACGCGGTGACCGCATTGGACCGCGCGCGCACGCCGAACGAGAGCCCACAGTCGAACGTGGTGCCGGTCACGGTACCGTAGCTATGGATCCGTCCGCCTCGCCTTCGGCTGCGGCTCGCCCCCGCGCTCCGCGCGGGAGAAGCGCTATGGATCCGCTCGCCTCGCCTTCGGCTGCGGCTCGCCAAGCAACTGCGGCTCACACTTCGTTGGCCCACACCTCGGCGGGGTCTTGGCGGCGGCGAAGGAGGCGGAGGCTGCCGTCGACCTCCAGCATGACCTCGGGGGCCTGCGGGTAGGAGTTGTAGTTGATGGTGGACATCGCGGCGCAGTAGGCCCCAGCGCCGCCCACCACCACGAGGTCGCCGATCTTCGGCATGGGCACCCAGCGCGGCGCCAGCGCCTCGGGATCACCCGGCGCCGGCGTCAGGATGTCGCCGGACTCGCAGCAGGGCCCCACGAACACCACCGCCGCCCGCTCGCGTCCCCGATCGTCGTCGGCCGGGAGCACGTCGATGGGATGCTGGGCCCCGTAGAGCGACGGCCGCGTGACCTCGGTCATGCCGGTGTCGAGCTTGGCGAAGCGGTAGCCCTCGCGGCCGGTGTCCACGACGTCCATGCAGGTCGCGACCACCGCCCCCGCGCGCGCGACCAGGTACGTGCCGGGCTCGATCTCGAGGTGCAGGGCCCGCCCCGTGCGCTGGCGAAATTCCTGCAGCGCCGCGGCCACATTCCGGCCCACGTCGCTCATCTCCACCGTGGGCTCCTCGGGCATGCGCCCGACCTTGAAGCCGCCGCCCAGGTTGACGGTGGTGGCCTCGGGGAAGCGCCCCACGAGGTCGAGCGTCATGCGGGTGACACGCTTCCAGACCTCCGGATCGGTTCCCGATCCGATGTGGCTGTGGACTGTTCTGATGGAAAGCCGATGTCGGGCGGCGATATGCCGTGCATCCTCGATGTACTCGTGCCAGATCCCGAAGGAGGAGGCGGGTCCGCCCGTGTTGGTTCGGTTGGTGGCGCCGCTCCCGAGGCCGGGATTCAGGCGGATGGCGACCTCGCGGCCGGGGGCGACGCGCCCCATCGACTCCAGCTGATGGAGCGAGCAGGCGTTGTAGAGCACGCCGCGTCCCAGATGATCGGCGAGGCGCCGTGACGGCATCTGCGAGGTCAGCTGGATCGTGTCGGGCTTGAACCCGGCGCGCAGCGCGCGCTCCACCTCGAAGTCGCTCGAGGCGTCCACGTGCAACCCGAGGTCGCGGAATACCGCGAGCACGCCCCCGCTGGGGTTGGCCTTCATCGCATAGCGGAGCGTGAAGCCGAAGGGCGCCGGGAACGCCAGCACCGTGCGCGCGGTGGCCTCCAGGGTGCGGCGATCGTAGACGTAACAGGGGGTCCCGAATCGCGCGCGCACCTCTGCCGCCTGCTCGGGGGAGAGGAACAGCGGTCCCGAGGGAGCCGAGACGGTCGATGCCATGCGCCGGATGATACCGTACTCGCGACGCCGCTTGAAGTAGCTCCGCGGGTGGTGCTAGAGTCGAGTTGTCCTCACTGGCGAACCGCATCGACTCATGGAGGGCTCACTCATGCGCCCCAGATTCCACGGCTCCATCGTCGCGCTGGTCACGCCATTCCGAAACGGCGCCGTCGACGAGGACAAGCTCCGCGAGCTCGTCGAGTTCCACGTGAGCAATCGCACAGACGGCATCGTGCCGTGCGGCACCACCGGCGAATCGCCCACGCTGAGCCATGACGAGCACAAGCGCGTGGTCGAGGTCGTGATCGAGGCGGCGCGGGGGCGGATCCAGGTCATCGCCGGCACCGGCTCCAACTCGACCTCCGAGGCGATCGACCTCACGCGCCACGCCAGCCGCGCGGGCGCCACCGGCGCCCTCGTGGTCAACCCGTACTACAACAAGCCCACTCAGGAAGGCCTCTACCGCCATTTCCGCGCCATCGCGGACACGGTGGACATCCCGATCATCGTCTACAACATCGCCGGGCGCACCGCGGTGAACGTGGAGACGGACACCCTCGCCCGCCTCGTCAAGGACTGCAAGAACATCGTGGGCGTGAAGGAAGCCTCGGGCTCCCTCGACCAGATGACCCAGGTCGTGCTCGCCTGCGGGCCCGACTTCGCCGTCCTCTCCGGCGACGACAACCTCACCCTGCCGCTCATGGCGGTGGGCGGGGTGGGCGTCATCTCGGTGATCGCCAACATCGTCCCCCGCGAGACCGCCGAGCTGACCCATGCCGCGCTGAACGGCGACTGGAAGCAGGCGCGTGACCTCCACCACCGCCTCTATCCGCTGTGCCGGGCCGCCTTCTTCGAGACCAACCCCATCCCCATCAAGGAAGCGATGGCGATGATGGGCATGGTCGAGCCCGAGTTCCGCCTGCCCATGTGCCGGATGGCCGACGCGAACCGGGAGCGGCTGCGCGGCGTGCTCAAGTCGTTGGGCCTGCTCAAGAGCTGATTCGCTACGCCGATGGCCGACGTGGTCGTGGCCGGCGCCGCCGGCCGGATGGGCTCGCGTCTCGTCACCCTCCTCCAGGAGGAGACTGACCTTCACCTCGTCGCCGCCCTGGAGGCGCCTGGCCATCCCGCCCTCCTGAAGGACGCCGGTGAGCTCGCCGGCGTCGGCCGCCTCGGCGTCCCCATCACCGCCGATCCCGAGGCGGCGCTGGCGTCTGACCGTATCCTCATCGAGTTCTCCGTCCCCGAGGCGACGCTCGTGCATCTTCGCATGGTCGCGCACCAGAAGGGCCGCGCGGTCATCGGCACCACCGGATTCTCCCCGGCCCAGCGCGAGGAGATCGAGCGCCTGGCCGGCCAGGTACCGATCCTCCTCTCGCCCAACATGAGCGTGGGCGTCAACGTCGCCTTCCGCGTGCTGCAGGAGATGGCGCGCCTGCTCGGCGACGACTACGACGTCGAGGTAACCGAGGTCCACCACCGGTTCAAGAAGGACGCGCCCAGCGGCACCGCGATGCGCATGGCGGAGATCGTGGCCGACGCGCTGGGGCGCGATCTCGGCAAGAGCGCGGTGTACGGCCGGCACGGCATGCCGGGCGAGCGGACACGCAAGGAGATCGGCGTGTTCTCGCTGCGGTCGGGCGACGTGGTGGGCGAGCACACCGTGTCCTTCGGCGCCCTCGGGGAGCGCCTCGAGCTGACCCATCGGGCGCAGAGCCGCGATAACTACGCCCGCGGCGCCCTGCGCGCCACGCGCTTCATCGCGACCGCGAAACCGGGTCTCTACTCCATGCAGCACGTGCTCGGGCTCGCATGAAGATCGTCCGCTTCAAGGCCGCGGGCAAGGTTCGCTACGGCGTGATCGAGGGGACGCACGTGGTCGAGTACGCGGGCACCCCGTTCGGCGGCTTCCGCCGCGGCCGCAAGCGCTATCCCCTGCGCCAGACCGTGCTCCTCGTCCCCGTGGTGCCCTCGAAGATCGTGGCGGTCGGCCTCAACTATCGAGACCATGCCGAGGAGATGCACCTGCCCCTGCCCGCCGAGCCGCGTATCTTCCTCAAGCCGCCGTCGGCCCTGTGTGGGCCGGGCGATCCCATCATCTATCCGCCCCAGTCGAGCCGGGTGGACTTCGAAGGCGAGCTGGCGGTGGTGATGAAGAAGCGGTGCCGCAACGTCCCTCCCGAGCGGGTCCGCGAGCACATCCTGGGCTTCACGTGCCTCAACGACGTCACCGCGCGGGATCTCCAGTCGCGCGACTCCATGCCGAGTCGCGCCAAGGCCTTCGACACGTTCTGCCCGGTCGGCCCCTGCATCGCCACCGACATCGACCCCAACGGCGTCGAGATTGAGACCTTCTTGAACGGCGAGCGGCGGCAGGGGTCGAGCACCAAGAACCTCCTGTTCTCCGTCGAGGATCTCGTCGCCCGGGTGGCCGCGGTCATGACCCTGCTCCCCGGGGACCTCATCGCCACCGGCACGCCCGCCGGGGTCGGCCCCATGAACCCGGGTGACAAGGTGGAAGTACGCATCGAGGGCATCGGGGCCCTCGCCAACCCGGTCATTCGCCTCTGCCCCTGAGCCCGTCCGGAGCGCCCTCCGCTGGCCTCTGATAAGATATTTCTCGAGGACGTCCGGTTCTACGGTCACCACGGAGTGACGAGCGCCCAGCAGGAGGTGGGGGCGTGGTTCTCGGTGGACGCGGAGATGACGGTGGACGTGGGGCCCGCGGCCGCTTCCGACGATGTCCGGGCCACTGTGGACTACGGCGTGGTCGCCGCGCGGATCGTGGAGCTGGGCACGAGGCAGCGCGTGAATCTCCTCGAGCGCCTGGCGGTGGGAGTGGCCACCATGTTGCTCGGCGAGTTCCCCTGCGAGGAGGTCCGGATCCGGGTGCGTAAGCTCACGCCGCCGATGGACGGATTGCACGCGACGCCCGGCGTCGAGGTGACGCGACGCCGCCGCTGACCATGCCCCGCGTATTCCTGAGCGTCGGGTCGAACATGGGGGACCGGGTCGAGTCCCTGCGCCAGGCGGTCGCGCGCCTGCGCGCCCTCCACGACGTGAGCTTCGTGGATGCCTCCCCACTCTATCAGACGGAGCCCTGGGAGCAGCGCCCCGGCGAGGTCGAGGACCGCGCGAGCTGGTTCTTCAACTGCGTGGTCGCCATCGACACCACGCTGTCCGCGCCCATGCTGCTCGCGGAAGTGCAGGCTATCGAGACCGCCCTGGGCCGCGCGCGCGGCCCAGGCACCCACGAGGACCAGCGCTACGAGCCGCGGACGCTGGACATCGACATCCTGCTCTACGGCGACCAGGTCATCGCGCTCTCCGATGCGCTCCACGTGCCCCATCTGCTCATGCACGAGCGCGGCTTCGTGCTGCGGCCCCTCGCCGACCTCGCGCCCGACGTGGAGCACCCGGTTCTCTACCAGACGATCCGCGAGCTGGTAGCCGCGCTGGACGACGAGCACGAAGTGCGCGTGTCCGACCTGCCGCGGCGCTGGTTCGACCGGTGAGCGACGCCGAGTTCCGGCGGCAGGCCCTGGAGCACCTCGACGCCCTCCACAATCTCGCCATCTACCTGACCCGGAACGGCTCGGAGGCGGAAGACCTGGTGCAGGAAACTTATGTCCGCGCCATGCGTTTTTCCCACCGCTTCCAGCCGGGAACCCATCTCCGGGCCTGGTTGTTTCAGATCCTGAGGAACACGTTCCTCACGTTCTACCGCCTGCGGGAGCGTGAGCCGGCGCTGTCCGAGGATGGGGTGCCGGCAGGCGGGGCGCCGATGTTCCACGACGCGCCGGATCAGGACGGGGCAAGCACCGAGGTCCTCACGGATCTCGACCGGGCGCTGTCCCGACTGCCCGAGGAATTCAAGACCCCGCTCCTGCTCGCCGAGGTGGAAGGGCTGCCTCTGGACGAGGTGGCGCGGATTATGGATTGCCCGGTGGGAACGGTGAAGTCGCGCATCTTCCGGGCGAAGGAGCGCCTGCGCGAGTACCTGAAGGACTACGGAGAGGAGCTGAGACGGTGAGCGCGGAGATGAGAGGCCCGGAGAGCGAGGCGGACGACGCCGCGTTGGGCCGAGCCCTGCGCGACCGCCTCGGCCGCTACCCCGCCTCCCCCCGGCTGCGGGCGTCCCTCCGGCAGACGGTCGAGCCGGCGGCCGCGCCCACGCGCTGGAAGGCCTGGCTCGTGCCCGCGATGAGCGCGCTCGCTACCGCCTTCGTGATGGTGGGCTGGCTCGCCGGCTCCCTGCCCACCGCGGTGAGCGGCGATGCGCTGCGCGACCTCACCCGCGCGGTGATCACCGAGCACGCGCGCACGCTGTCGTGGGCCCGCACCGAGTCGGACGTGATCCCTGCCGCCCTGCCGCGCGCCATGGATGAGAGCGGTGTCACGCTGAACCTCGTCTTCGCGGGCGACCCCGAGCTCCAGCTCATCAACGCGCATCCGACCTACGTGGAGAGCCACCGGGGTCTCTCCCTCGCCTATCAGGACGCGAAGGGGCACGCGGTGACCTACGTGATCTTCCCCGGCGCCGCCACCGTGAACCTGCCCGAGGTGGAGCGGGTGAAGATCGCGACGTGGCGCCCGGTCATCCGGAAGGAGAACGGGTTCAGCCTGATCATGTGGAAGCAGCAGGGCCTCTTCTGCGTGCTCGTGGCGGACCTCGTCTCCGACGACGATCTCGCCCGCCTCAAGGATTACTTCGTCAAGGTCCGCTCGGCGACAGACCTGACGTACGCAGTCAGCCAGTAGCCGCGCGCTCGCCTCGGCCGCAGCGCGCCGGGGCCCCACGGAGGCGTCAGTAGGCGTTCCGGTCGAAGAGCACCCGCGCCACCGTGAGTGTGATGATCTTGAGATCGAGCCAGAACGACCAGCGCTCGATGTACTGCAGATCGTACTCGATGCGCTTCTCCAGCGACGTGTTACCGCGCAGGCCGTTGATCTGCGCCCAGCCGGTGAGGCCGGATTTCACCTTGTGCCGCAGCATGTAGCCGGGGACGGTCTGGCGGAAGCGCTCCACGAATACCGGCCGCTCCGGCCGCGGCCCCACCACGCTCATCTCGCCCCGGAGCACGTTCACGAACTGCGGGAGCTCGTCGAGGCTGAAGCGGCGGAGGAAGGCGCCGATGGGCGTGCGCCGTGCGTCGCCCGCCTCCGCCCACACCGGCCCGGACGCGGCCTCCGCATCGACCCTCATCGTCCGGAACTTGAGCATCTGAAAGCTCTGACCGTCCAGCCCCATTCGGTCCTGGCGATAGAGCACGGGACCGCGGGACGTCAGGCGGACCGCGAGGGCGAGGAGCGCGTACGCCGGCGCGAGGCCGACCAGCACCAGCGCCGAGAACACGAGGTCGAACGCGCGCTTGGCCACCGCGCTCCAGCCATGCAGCGGTGACTCACGCAGGTGCACGAACGGCACGCCCTCGAACTCCTCGATGCCGCCGCCGAGCGAGGTGAAGCGGAAGAGGTCGGGGACCACGTGGATGGTCACGGGCTCGTCGCCGATGGCGTCGAGGAGGCCGGGCAGGCGGCTCGCGTCCTCATGGGCGAGGGCGATGATCACGTGGTCCACCGGGCGCGCGGCGAGCAAGGTGGCTAGATCGGCGTAGCCGCCCAGCCAGGGCACCGCCTCCGCCCCCTCCCGCTTGTCGCCAATCAGGCCCACCACCTGGATTCCGGTGTCGCGCCGGGCGCGCAGCCGGCCAACGACGTCGCGCGCTAGCTCGCCTCCTCCCACTACTACCGCCGATCGCTGGTTGTAGCCGCGCCGCCGCGCGAAGCGTAGCGCCTCGCGGAACACGTAGCGGGCCCACGACACGACGACGATCGAGAAGACCCAGAAGTACACGATGACGGTCCGGGAGAAGTCGTACTCGCGAAAGAGGAACGTCATCGTGGTGACGAGGACGAGCGCCGCGAGCGAGGATGCCTTGGCGATGTCGGCGATCTCCGAGAGCCGCGAGCCGATACGCCGCGGGCGGTAGAGCCCGAACGCGCGGAACGAGATCCCCCACACCAGGACGATGGGCAGGATCATGGCCAGGTAGGGCCCGAGTGGCGGGATGTCGTGCTGGGGCGTCGGCGGCCCGGCCACGTAGAAGCGGACACCGTAGGCGGCGAGCCAGCACCCCACCACGATCA
>DASTYT010000123.1 GCA_035764725.1 Candidatus Methylomirabilota bacterium
GTCTCGAGCTCGCGCAAGGTCCGCAGGCGATTGAGCCGTCGCCCCGGCTTGTTGGGCAGGAAGCCCTCGAAGAGAAACCGATCGGCGGGCACGCCGGCGGCGGAGAGCGCAGCGATCACCGCGGAGGGCCCGGGGATCGGCACCACCGGCACGCCGGCCGCCCGCGCCTCCTTCACGAGGAGGAAGCCGGGATCGGAGATGCCGGGCGTGCCCGCGTCGGTGACGAGGGCCACCGACTTGCCGTCGCCGAGCGCGCGGAGCAGCACCGCGCCCTTCACACGCTTGTTGTGCTCGAAGTAGCTCGTCACCGGCGCCGAAATGCCGAAGTGGCTCAGGAGCGTCCGCGTGCGGCGCGTGTCCTCGCAGGCGACGAGCGCGACCTCCTTCAGGGTGCGGAGCGCGCGGAGCGTGATGTCCTCGAGATTGCCGATCGGGGTGGCGACGACGTAGAGCGTGCCGGGGGCCGTCACGGCTCGTATTCTGGCATACTGGCGCGCGGAGCCGCCGATGCGAGTCACCGTCCACACCCTTTCCGAGCGTCCCGAGCTGGCGCGCCACAACCGCCGCCTCCATGTCAACGGCGCGTGGCCGCGCTTCCTCGAGGACACGGCCTTGAATCCCCTCTTCGACGAGGTGGTGCGGGGCCGCGACTTCACCGAGTTCCAGCTGGGACTCTGGGACGGGCGCGGGCGCGTGATCGCGGTGGGCGACACCGTGCCGTTCCGGTGGGACGGCACCGCCGGCGATCTGCCGCATCGCATCGCCGACGTCGTGGCGCGCGGCATCGAGGACCGCCGGCGCGGGCGCGCGCCGAATGCGATGTCCGCCCTCGCCGCCGTGGTGGACCCGCGCCTGCGTGGCCAGGGCCTCAGCACGCGCGTGATCCAGGAGATGGGCCGCATCGCCGCCCGCCACGGCTTCCGCGCGCTTGTCGCGCCGGTGCGCCCGACGCTGAAAGGGCGCTATCCCCTCGTGCCGATGGAGGAGTACGTGCGCTGGCGCGCGCCGGGCGGCGGCCCGTTCGACCCCTGGCTGCGCGTGCATTGGCGGCTGGGCGCGCGCGTGGTGAAGATCGCCCAGCGCGCCATGGTGGTGGAGGCGCCGCTCGCGCAGTGGGAGGAGTGGACGCGGCTCGACTTCCCGGTGAGCGGCGCCTACGTCGTGCCCGGCGCGTTCAATCCCGTCCGGATCGACCGGGCGCGCAGGCGCGGAGTGTACGTGGAGCCCAATGTATGGATGCGCCATCCCGTGCGCCGCGGGTCGCGCCGAGGACACCGATGACGACCGTCAGGCTGATCGAGTACGCCGAGGCGAGCGCGGAGGTCCGGGCCGTGTACGACGACATCATGGCCACCCGCAAGATCGACTGGATCAACAACTTCTGGAAGGCCCTCGCCCATCACCCGCCCACGCTCAAGCGCACGTGGGAGAGCGTGAAACAGACCATGCAGCCGGGCGCGCTCGATCCGCTCACCAAGGAGATGCTCTATTTGGCGGTGAGTGCCGCCCATTCTTGCGCGTACTGCATCCATTCCCACACCGCCTCGGCGCGCAAGGCCGGGATGACGGAGGCGATGCTGGGCGAGCTGCTCGCGGTCGTCGGCATGGCCAGCGAGACCAACGCGCTCGCGGATTCCTACCAGATCCCGGTCGACGGGCGCTTCACGGTGTGACGGACTATCTCGACCGCGAGCCCTGGGATCCCACCCGGCCCGACGTGGTCGCGGCCTTTGATGAGCTGCCGCTCTGGAGCGCGATGGCGGGCCTGTTCCTGCTGGAGCATCTGCCGCTCGTCCGGGGCGCCCGCGTGCTCGACGTCGGCTGCGGCACCGGCTTTCCGCTGCTCGAGCTGGCGCAGCGGCTCGGCCGCCCCGCCACCGTGCACGGGCTCGACCGCTGGGCGGTCGCCCTCCAGCGCGCGCGGTTCAAGGCCGGGGTGACCGGCGTCGCCAACGCGACCCTCACACGCGGCGACGGCGCCGCCATGCCGTTCCGTGCCGCGCAGTTCGACCTCGTCGTCTCGAACCTCGGGATCAACAACTTCGCCGATCCGGACGCCGTGTTCCGCGAGAGCCGGCGCGTGCTGCGGCGGGGTGGCCGGCTCGCGCTCACGACCAATGTCGAGGGCCACATGGCCGAGATCTACGCGGTGTTCGAGGCCGTGCTGAACGGGCGCGGGCGGGCCGGGCCGCTGGAGGCCCTGCGCCGCCACGTGGCATACCGGGGCACCGCGACGAGCATCGCGGAGCGGCTGGGCAAGGCGGGATTCCGGCTTGCCCGCGCCGTCGAGCGCAACTTCCCCATGCGCTTCGCCGACGGGAGCGCGTTCTTCCGCCATTACTTCGTCCGGCTGGGCTTTCTGGACGGCTGGCGGGGTGTGGTCGCGAGGGAGGAGGAGCGGGAGGTCTTCGCGGCGCTCGAGGACGGGCTCAATCGCCGGGCGGCCGAGCGCGGAGAGCTCGCGCTGACGGTCCCGCTCGCCTACGTCGAGGCGGAGGCGGTGGAGCCGGCCTAATCGAACCGATACCGCGGCGTCGCCGAAGAAGCGTGCCGTCCATGCGTTCGCGCTACCCGTCGCGTTGCGATTGTACTGCTCGCGCGTAGCTGTACGACCCGGCGAAGATCAAGTCGAGCTTGCGGCGGCTCAGGTTCGCCTTGATGGCGGCGTAGAACGTGCCGATGGTGTCGCCGCCGGCGCGGCAGGAACCGGAGTGGCGGGCTGAGCGGGCGGGGTGGGCGGAGCCGCCGGCTGCTAGGCGCACGACGCGAAGGGCGGACCCAGCACGATGCCGAGGCCGAACACGACCACGGCACCGGAGATCATCCTTGGAACCGTCCAGCGTCCAGGCATCATGGCGTCCGCTTTCCCCGGAGCTCGGTGAGCACCACGCCGGCGAGCAGCACGAGCGCCACCGCGAGCAGGGGTTGGGCCAGGAACATGAACAGCGTGAAGGCGATGGGCCGTGCCCGCATGAGGACGATCCCCGCGAGCATGTCGAAGACGAGCGCCAGGACGATCGCCGTGCGCAAGAAACTCAGCGGCCGAGGTCCGTCGCTCAAAGCCGCGCCTCCTTCTTCTGCTCAGGGTGCGCAGGCGCGTGACACTCGAGGCAAGAGGTCTTGCCGCTCATCAGGTCGGCCATGATCGGCTTCTTGGTCTCGGAGTTGAGGAACTTCTGTGACTCGCCGTGGCAGCCGAGACACCGCACGTTGGGGTACGGGGCGGCGATCTTGATGGGCAGGTGGTAGGTGCCGGTGGTGTAGTACCACACGTGGCGGAGCCCGCCCAGCTTGGCCCGAAGGGTGCCGCCGAAGCCGTAGTCGGAATGGCAGGTGTAGCACTGGTTCTCACGGATGTAGCGGTTCTTGAAGTGGACGGCGGCCAAGGTCTCGCTCTTGACGTCCCGGAGATCGCGCACGAACGGGGTCATGACATGACAGGAGCCGCACTGGGAGACGGTCGCGGTGGCTTCCAGCCCGTGCGCGAAGGTCATGAACCCCACCATGATCGGCACCAAGCCGACGGCGACCAGCAGCAGGCCCCACATGCTCGCCGGGGCGCCCGCGGATCGCAGCCGCCGCCACGCCCAGATGAGCAGCCCCACGTTGAGCACGACGAGCACCAACCCCATGCCCTGCAGCCACTGGCTGGTGGTTCCGATCCAGCCATGCGGCAACGGGACATCAGGATCGGCCGCCCACGCCGCAGCGGGCGCGAGGAGCGCGCCCAGCAGCGGCAGGACCCGGATCACTTCTGCTCCTTACCTCCCGGGTAATCCATCAACCACTCCGCCTTGATGTCCTTGGAATTCTTCTTGCCCTTCTCGTCCATCATCCACTTGCCGCGGTCGTTGAGCTGGTCCGTCTTGAAGGATTCCTTCTTGGGCATCGCAATGGTGTGGCAGTACTGGCAGTTCTTGGCCGGCATGCCGGCCTTCTTGGCCTCCGTGAGGAGCTGCGGCGTGGCCAATGCAGGGACGGCTGAGACGAGGGCCATCCCGAGGACTGCGATCGCGAGCAGAAAATTCATACGGGTGCCTCCTGTTTGACTACGCGCATCGGGGGCGTCCGAGCCGACGCGAGTCTAATCGACGGGCGGGCGGAAACGCCAGTAAGACTTTTGGCCTACTGTCGGGCCCCGCACGGGCGATCACCCTCGGGCTCGCAATAGGCCATTTGCGCTGCGAGCGTGACGCCCTGGGCTACTTTGGGCGGGCTAGGGTGGCGGCTTCGCCGGCTCTAACGCGGGCCGCCTCGAGGACGGACTCGGCGCCGTTCGGATTGTGGGCGCCCCGCGCCCTCTGCACCAACGCCAGCGCTTCCCGGGCTTGCCGCACGAGCGCCTCCGCGTCGGGGAGCCGACGTCCGGCGCGGCGCTCCCGGGCCAAGGCCGTCTCCGCGTTCCGGAGGGCGTCTCGGGTCGCCGTCGCCTGCTTGTCGAGGCCCGTCGTCCACTCGCTTACGAAGCTCGTGTACGCGGCGTCGTGGCAGCCGACGCACTTCTCTCCCACCGCGTGGCGCGAGTGCTTGTGCGACCAGTCATGGCAGCCGGTGCAGCCGACCACCGGCGCCATCGCGTTGGGCTCGACCTTGACCCCGAGCGGGCTGACCTGACCGCGGTAAAAGGCGCTCTGGGCTCGATGGCACGACTCGCAGCGCTCGTTCTGGGCGCTGTGGTGGCAGCCGGTGCACGTGGCAGGCGTTGCCGTGACCGCCTTGTGCACCTCGGCGGAGTGACAGACGGTGCACACCGCGCCGAACTCGGTCACGTGCCGGACGTGCGGGATCCGCTGCTTCTGGTAGATCACGATCTCGGGCTGCTTCACCCCCGCCGTGGAGTGACAGAGCACGGCGCAGTAGCCACCCCGCACCAGCGCGTCGTCGCTCTTGAAGGCGGGCTTCCCGAGGAGGGGCAGCGCCTCGTCGACCCAGCTGTTGGAGAGCTTGAGGAGATCGGCGGCATAGAACACGTTGTGGACGCCCTTGCCGAGCGCCACGAACTGCATGTTGTACTCGGCGTCGCTCGTCAGGCGCTCCGCGCGCGCGCGCTTCGGCGAAGGCTCCTCCGCCCCCGCGAGCGCGGCCCGCGCCGCCGACACCTTCGGCGCGAGGACGTCGCGCATCTTGCCGAGGATGTCCACCCACCGCTGGAGCATGCCCCGATACTTCTCGCCGTGGCAGTTCACACAGGCCTGCTCGGTGGGCCGAAAGGTTCGGCCGACCAGCCCCGCCGATCCCTCGTCCGCCTTGGGCGCGATGTGGCAGGCGACGCACTGCACGCGCACCTGGAACATGTGGCTGGGAATCATGGGAGTTCCCCGGCCTCCCATGCCCAGATACATCCCCACCACGCCCCCGTGGCTGCCCTGATGGCACTGGCGGCAATCGAGCTCGCCCGTGTGCGGCGTGGTGGCCGGCGCGGGCGCCGAAGGGGCAGCGGGTGTCCGCGGGCCCTGCGCGAGCGCGGGGCCGAACCCGACGAGCGCCCACCCCAGGAGCGCCAGGAGAAAAGCCGCGGGGATCATCGGCTCGCCGGCATGGCCAGGAGCGTCCCCGGCCTCTCGGACGCCGTCGGCGCGCCGATCGGCGGGGGCAGTCGATGCTTGATCTCGGTGTGGCACCGCGTGCAGGTGATGGTGCGCTCGGTGACGTGCGCCGAGTGCAGAAGCGCCCGGTCACCGTAGCGGTCGAGCTTCTCCTGCTGGTTGTGGCAGGTGAGGCAGCGCTCCCGCGGCACCCCGCCGTCCCCCTCGACCACGTTGAGGTGACACTTCTCGCAGGACACGCCCCGTTGAACGATCTGCGCGTGGTCGAACTTGATCGAGCTCAGGGCGATCTCCCGCTTGGGAAGCGCGTGGCAGCCGGTGCAGCCCGCCACAGGGACGATGTCCCGGGCGTCCTTCTTGCCCTTGAAGTGACAGGTGAAGCACGTCGACGTCGTCACCTCGAAGTGCTTCCCCACGACGATCTGCGAGTGGCAGCTCGTGCAGCGGAGCTGGCGGCCCATCCTCGCCGGCTCGAGATGCGGGCGATGATCGAAGCGCACGCCTCGCCCGAAGGTCACCACGCCGCGTCCCTCGAGCTGGGCCGGCGAGTGACAGCCCGATCGGAAGCAGCTCGCGTCCTCCACGATCGCGAACGGCTTCGAGCTATAGGTCTGCGTCGCCCACTTGGCGACCTGGCTGATCGCCTGGAACTTCACCCACAGGGTGTCGCGGAGGCCCGGCGGATAGTGGCACTGCACGCAGGCCACTTCGTGGTGCTTGGAGACCTTCCAGGCCTCGACGTAGGGGCGCATGATGTGGCAGGAATTGCAGAACTGCGGGCTCGCGCTCACGTGCCAGAGGCCAGCCCCGCCGACTCCGCCGGCGACGAGCACGATCGCGAGGACGATCCAGACCGCGCGCCGGCGGCTCCACCGCCGGGGCGCCGCCGGCGACTCCTCGCGATCCGTCAATTCTTGTGGCACCGCTCGCAGCTAGCCCCGTCGCTCACCGGGAAGACGACCTTGCCCTTCACCGCCGTCTTGCCGTTGTGGCAGGCGCCGCAGAGCTGCCCGTTGTTCATCCGCTCCATGGTGAGCGGGGCGTCCTGCCCCTTCTTCATCTTGAAGATCTTGACGTGGCACGCCGAGCACTCGCCGACCTTGTCCTTGTGCGCCCCGTGGCTGAAGGTCACCGTCCCGGGGCTGCCCTGGCCCATCTCGAACTTGAAATCGGCGGGCGGCTTGACCTGGGCGGAGACAACCTCAGACGAGGCCGCCACGAGACCGATCGCGACGCCGAGCATGAGCCCGAGCATCCAAGGTCGATAGGCCATACGGGACTCTCCTCGCTACACGTGGTCACGGCGACTTGGCGGTGCTCCGGAGGAGCCCGACCAGGTTTCCCATCTCCTCGCCCGAGAACCGAGGGTACAACACTCCCATCCTTCTGGCCTCCTCCGCCATGCGCGGGGCGTGCTTCCAGACGGCGGCCGCCCAGGCCACGGGCGATTGGTAGCCGGGATTGGGCCGCGTCAGCTCCTCGGCGATCCGGCCGCCCTCCCCTCGATAGCTATGGCACTTCAGGCAGCCCTTCCGGACCAGGAGGAGGTGTCCCTGGGTGAGGTCGGGGGCGGGATCGCGCGACGGATCCGCCTGGAGATAGGCCATCAGGTCGGCCATCTCGCCGGGGTTCACCTCCGGCCAGACGATTCCCTCCGTCCGCAGCGTCGTGAACATGGCGGGGGCGTGGTTCCAGAAGCGACCCGCCAGCTCGTACGCCCCCTGCGGGCGCCTCAGCTCCTCAAGGACCGGGCCCCGGCTCGGCTGGCCGCGAACGGCGTGGCAGCGTACGCACTGCTTGTCCTGGAAGACCGCCTGCCCGCGCTGCGGATCCCCAGGGGCCTCCGCGGCGGCCCCGATACCCGAGGCGATCCCGGCGAGCACTAGCGCCATTCCGAGCTGGCTGAGCCGACCGTGCCGGGGGATCACTTCGTCGCGCTCGCGGTGTAGCCGAGAATGGTGAGCAGCACCATGTACACGATGATGGCGATGCCGATCCCGGTGAAGAGACGGCTCGGCTCGCCGCGCGCGGTCCGGCGGTCGAGGATGGGAATGAGCAGGAGGAAGAGGCCGCCCAGCCCGAAGCCGAGGATGCCCACCACCTCGCCCTCGATTCCCAGGATGTGGCTCGGCAGGTACTTCAAAGTCTGGAACATGAACATGAAGTACCACTCGGGCTTGATCCCGGCGGGAGCGGGCAGGAACGGGTCCGCCTTCTTGCCCAGCTCGGCGGGGAAATAGGCGGCCAGCGCGGCCAGGATGGCGAGCGCCGAGAGCCACCCCACGATGTCTCGCAGCAAGAAGTTCGGGACGAAGCGCATCGCGCGCGGCGCCCCGCCCGCCCTCTCGACGCCGGGAGGCACGCTCATGCCGTGCCGCTGCACCAGGTAGAGGTGCAGCCCCAGCAGGGCCACCGCGGTCGCGGGCAGGATGGCCACGTGGATCCCGTAGAACCGCGTCAGCGTCGCCCCCGTCACCTCGTCGCCCCCGCGGAGGAGCCGGCCCGCGAACCGGCCGACGCCGGGCACGGCGCTGGTGATCTCGGTGCCGACCTTGGTGGCGAAGTATGCCAGCTCGTTCCAGGGCAAGAGATACCCCGTGAAGCCAAACCCGAGGGCTAGCCCCAGCAGCGCCACGCCGGAGAACCACGTGATCTCTCGAGGCGGCCGGTACGCCTTCAGCAGTAGCACGCTGAAGAGGTGGACGAAGAGTGTGAAGATCATCAGGTTGGCCGCCCAGGAGTGGATGGAGCGGATGAGCCAGCCGAACTGGACCTCGGCCATGAGGAACTGGACCGACTCGAAGGCCTCTTCCGCGCTCGGGCGGTAGTAGAGCAGCAGCAGGATGCCGGTCGACACCTGGATGATGAAGAGGAAGAGGGTCATGCCGCCGAGGTAGTACCAGATGCTGTGCTGGTGGACCGGCACCTCCTTCTTTCGGGCGAGGTACTCCAGGTCCCTGAGGCCGACCCGCTGGTCGAGCCAGGTCCACAGCCTGCCGTGGCGCCCTTCGCCGGTCTCCATCGTCACGTGCTCTTGCTGACCACGATCTGGGCGCCTCGGACGTTGACCACGAACGTGTCCAGGGGGCGCGGGGGCGGGCCGGAGACGTTCTTGCCGTTCAGATCGTAGTGACCGTTGTGGCAGGCGCACCAGATCTCGCTGAGGTCCGCCCGATACTGCACGGTGCAGTTGAGATGGGTGCAGACCGCCGAGAAGGCCCGGAGGTCGCCAGCAGAGGTCCGGATCAAGATGCCGGGCCGGCTCCCGAACTTGAAGATCTGCCCGGTATTGGGCTTCACGTCCTCGGGCTTCATAGGCAGCGTCACGGTGCCCGCGGCGGACTCGCCGGCGGGGGGCGGGATGAGATAGCTGGCCACGGGATAGACCACGGACAGCACGAAGGCCGCGACACTGGTCCCGAGGAGCCAATTGATGAATCCTCGACGATTCGCGTCGGGCTCCAGCACGTGCTCAGTCATGCGACGCCTCCCCTCGGCGCTCGAGCTGCCTGATCTTCATGACCAGGCCTGCGATCAGCGCGACGATCACGATGAGGGATACCGCGAGCCCTTTGCGCCGGAACCCGAGCTCCTCGATGGCCCGCTCCCCGCGCGCGTAGGCCTTGGCGCTCACCGCGAGCCCCGGCTCGACCGCTTGCTTCACCGCTTCCACCTTGAAGGCGTGGACGGCCGCCCGCGCCTTGACCAGATCGTCCCGGGCGCCGTTCAGATCGAACTGCGCCTGGCTGACTTCCATGCCCGCCCGCTCGGCCCGAAGGAGCAGCGCTTCCGCCTTCTCCAGCTCGGTCCGCAGCGAGGTGATCCGCGCGTGCATCTCCACCGCGCTCTTGCCGCCCTTGTCGTCGGCGCTATGGCAGCTGCTGCAGACGGCCTTGTCCCCCAGTCCCAGCATGAAGTCACCGGGCTTGTGGATGGCGTGATTCTCGTGGCAGGTAGCGCAGCCGGGAGTGCCCATTTCGGCGAACGCCTTGGCGTGGACGCTCACCTTGAACAGGTCGCCGGGCACCGTGTGGCACTGCCCGCAGACGTTGCCCACCCACTTCACGCCGGGCGGCACCGCGCCGTGGTTGCCGTGACAGCTGTTGCACGTGGGCGCGGAGAGATCGCCCTTGACCATCATCGCGTTGAAGTGGACGCTGCTCCGGTACTTCTCCAGCTGATCGGTCGGGATCTTGAAGTCCGCCATGTACTTCGCGTCGGCGTGGCAGCGGCCGCAGGTCTCCGCGACACGAGTGGGATGCACGCTCGACTGCGGATCGGAGCGCGGTCGAATCGCGTGAGGGGGGTGGCAGCTCGCGCAGGTCGCCACCTTCGGATCGCTCAGCTCTCTCAGTCGGCGGCCGTGAACCGAGGTCGCGTACTCGGCGACCTGGTCCACGCGCAGGGAGGGGTTGTAGCGCTTCATGAAGCCGGCGTCCGAGTGACACCGGCCGCAGACCTGCGCGAGCTGCGGCCGCGTGATCTTGCCGATGAACCCCTTGCCCGGATCCATGGCCTCCATGCCGGTGGTCCGGCTGTCGCCCCCGTGGCAGTCGACGCAGCCGAACCCCTTCGCCTTGTGGATGTCGCTGTCGAAGCTCTTGGCAGGATTGACCAGCCGCGCATCCCCGGTCTCGAGGTGACAGGCGGCGCAGGCGTCCGCCGCCTGGGCACCCGCGGGGGAGGGCCATAGGATCGCGACGAGGAACAGCGCCCGCGCGAGGCCGAGTCCGCTCACCCCATGATCAGCGGGCCTTTTGCGGCTGGCTGAGGGACTGGAGCATCGCGACGAGATCCGCCATCTCTTGCGGGGCGAAGAGCGGCCAGTCGACCTTCCGCCCGGCCACGGTGGGCGTCACCAGGGTGTGATTCCACAGGGCGGCGAGCACCGCGGCGGGCGACTCCAGCCCCTTCGTCTTCGCGAGGTCGCTGGCCGGCTTGCCGCCCTCGCCGCGCAGGGCGTGGCAGGTGAAGCACCCCTTCTGGGTCGCCACCGCGTATCCCTGCTGCACTCGGCCGCTCGAGAAGTACCGAACCAAATACAGATAGGCGACGAGGTCGGCCATCTGCTCGGGGGTGAGCTGGGGCACGCTGATTCCCCTCGGCTGCATGGCCGCGGCCATGGCGGGGGCCTTGTTCCAGATCGTCGCCGCGAACTCGATGGGGCTCTGTCGCACGCCGCGCCCGACGAGGTCCGGTCCCACGCGGCCCCCCGCGCCGGCGACGGCGTGGCACTCGATGCAGCGCTTCTCCGCGAAGAGCTGCCGTCCCAGCTCGGCCCGGCCCGGCAGCACGTAGAGCGGCCCCTCCTCGGGCCCGGCCGTCGCGGGAGTCAGGTACGCGATGAGATCGCGCAGCTCCTTCCCGGTGAAGGTGGGCCGCTCGATCCCCCGCTCCTTCATCTTCTCGGCCATCTGGGGCCCGTGGTTCCACATCGCCGTCGCCACGAAGATCGGCGAGCGGAATTGCTGGAAGTGATCCAGGTTCGGCCCGATTACGCCGCCCACCCCGCGCACGGTGTGGCAGACGATGCAACGCTTCTCGGCGAAGACCCGCTTGCCGGCCTCCGCGCTCCCGGGAGGGTCGAAGTAGTTCAGTGAGTAGAGGAACCCCGCCAGGTCACCGGCCTCGCGGGAATCGAGCTTCGGCCGCGCGATGCCGAGCTGCCGCATCCGCTCCGCCATCTGCGGGAGGTGGTTCCACATGGCGGTGGCCAGATCGACGAAGGAGCGTGGGCGCATCGTCCGGGCGAGGTCCGGCGCCACCTTGCCGCCGACCCCGTTCACGGAGTGGCACTTGACGCAGCCTTTCGCGCCGAATACCTGCGATCCGGCGAGAGCGTCCTGGCTCGGGCCCGTCGCCAGCTGGCCCGAGGCCGGGCCGAGCGGCGCGACGAGCGCAACGACGGTGAGGAGCGTCCACCTCACGCCTCGCATCATTGGCGGGCCTTCCTTCCCGGCGCGATGGTACCCGCCGCCCGCGCCGGGAACAATGACGCAAACGAACTACGTGCCAGCCGAGGACAGCTCCCGGCGCCGTGCCCTCACTGTGGGCGCCGGATGCCCTGCAACAGCGCGGCGAGGTCCGCCATCTCCTGCGCGGTGAAGGTCGGCCAGGGCGTCTTCCCGCCGCCCGGAGCCGGGACCGGCACCGTAGTGTGGTTCCACAGGTCCGCGAGCAGGCCCGTCGGCGAGCTGACGCCCTTCGCCGCGGTGAGGTTGCTCGCGGGCTTCCCGCGCTCGCCGAACACGGCGTGGCAGGCGAGGCAGCCCTTGTTCGACAGCGTCGCCCACCCGCGATTCGGGCTTCCCCCCGCGAAATATCCGGAGGAGTAGAGATAGGCGACGAGGTCGGCCATCTCCGCCGGCGTGAGCTGCGGAATCATGATGTTCCGCGCCGCCATCGCCGTAGTCATCGCGGGAGCCTTGTTCCACATCGCGGCCGCAAACTCGAGCGGGCTCCGCCGCACCGCCTTGTCGGTGAGGGACGGACCCACGCTGCCGCCGACCCCGCTGGCGGCGTGGCACTGCACGCATTGCTTCTCGGCGAAGCGCACGCGCCCGGTCTCGGCGTCGCCGGGCACGACGAACACGATCGTGGGCGAGGCGCCGGTGCTCGGCGAGAGATAGGCGATCAGGTCGCGCAGCTCCGCGGCGGTGAAAGTCGGCCGCTGTACCCCCTTGGCCTTCATGGCATCGCCCATCTGCGGCCCGTGGTTCCACATGGCCGCCGCCGCATAGAGCGGCGAGCCGAACTGCTTGAGGCCGGCCAGGTCGGGGCCCGGCCCCGCCCCGCTATGGCACTCCGCGCAACGCTTGGCAGTAAAGAGCCGCTTGCCGCTCTCGGCGTTGCCGGGCCGATCGAAATAGCCCAGCGTGTAGAGAAAACCTACGAGGTTCTTGGCCTCATCGGCGTCGAGCTTGGGGCGCGGGACGCCGAGCTGCTTCATGCGCTCAGTCATCCGGGGCAGGTGGTTCCACATCGCCGCTGCGAGGTCGTAGAAGGAGTGCGGCTTCGCCACGCGAGCGAGATCCGGGCCGACCTTCCCTCCGGAGCCTTCGATAGCGTGGCACTTGACGCATCCCTTCGCGTCGAAGACCCGCGCGCCCGCCACCGGATCCGATCCGGCGCCGGCAGGCTGTGACCAGGCAAGGTTCGCCGAAACGAGGATGAGCGCAATCGCGACCGGCAGCAGTCTAAGGACACGAGCCATTAATCCCACCAGTAATACAGTTTGAAAGTCGACGGGAGTGTACTCGATTGAGCCACACAAAGGCAAGAAACCGCGGGCCTTGGTGGCCAACGCGAGACGGTGGGACGGGGACCTACGTACGCGACACGCCGCCCTGCTACGCCGACTGCTCTTTCTGCTCCTGGATCAAGATGGGGCGCTCGCGGGAGAGGATGACCTCTCGGGTGATGATGCATTCCTTGAGGCCGGGGATCGAGGGCAGCTCGTACATCACCTCGAGCATGACCTCCTCGAGGACGGCGCGGAGGCCCCGGGCGCCGGTGCCCCGCTTCATGGCCTCGCGCGCCACCGCCGCCACCGCGTCGTCGGTGAACTTCAGCCGCACGCGCTCGAGGTCGAAGTACTTCTGGTACTGCTTGATGACCGCGTTCTTGGGCTCCCTGAGGATGCGGACCAGCGCCTGCTCGTCGAGGTCGTGGAGGGTAGCCACCACGGGAAGCCGGCCCACGAACTCGGGAATCATCCCGAACTTGAGGAGATCCTCGGGCTGCACCATGGCGAGGAGGTCCCCTACCCGGCGCTCCTCGCGACTCTTCACCTCGGCCCCGAATCCCATCCCGCTCCGCCCCACGCGGCTCTCGACGATCTTGTCGATGCCCACGAAGGCGCCGCCGCACACGAACAGCACGTTGGTCGTGTCGACCTGGATGAATTCCTGATGCGGGTGCTTCCGCCCGCCCTGGGGCGGGACATTGGCCACCGTGCCCTCGAGGATCTTCAGCAGTGCCTGCTGCACGCCCTCGCCCGAGACGTCACGCGTGATCGAGGGGTTCTCCGACTTGCGCGCGATCTTGTCGATCTCGTCGATGTAGACGATGCCGCGCTGGGCGCGCTCGACGTCATAGTCCGCGGCCTGGAGCAATCGAAGGATGATGTTCTCCACGTCCTCGCCCACGTACCCGGCCTCGGTGAGCGTGGTGGCGTCGGCGATAGTGAACGGGACCTGGAGCATCTTGGCGAGGGTCTGGGCGAGGAGGGTCTTGCCGGAGCCGGTCGGGCCGATCAGGAGGATATTCGCCTTCTGGAGCTCCACCTCACCCGCGTCCGCGCCGGCCTCGATGCGCTTGTAGTGGTTGTGGACGGCGACGGCGAGGACCTTCTTGGCCCGCTCCTGGCCCACCACGTACTGGTCGAGCACCTGCTTGATCTCGGCGGGCTTGGGGAGGCTACGGATTTCCCGACTCTTTTCCTCCTCCCACTCCTCCGCGATGATGTCGTTGCAGAGTTCGATGCACTCGTCGCAGATGTAGACGGTGGGCCCGGCGATGAGCTTGCGGACGTCGTTCTGGCTCTTGCCGCAGAACGAGCACTTCAGCGATCCGCCGCCCTCGCGCTGACGGGCCATGCCCTTACTTCTGGGCGGCTACGGCAGCGACGGCCACGTCGCTCACAGGACGGGGGGTCGGCTTGGAGGAGATCACCTCGTCGACGATCCGGTATTCCTTGGCCTGCTCGGCGGTCATGAAGAAGTCGCGGTCGGTGTCCCGCTGGATCTTGTCCATGGACTGGCCGGTGTGGTGCACGAGGATGCGGTTGAGCTCCTCGCGCATCCGGAGGATCTCCTTGGCCTGGATGTCGATGTCGGTGGCCTGGCCCTGCACGCCGCCGAGGGGCTGGTGGATCATGATGCGCGAGTGCGGCAGCGCGAAGCGCTTGCCCTTGGCCCCCGCGGTGAGGAGGAGGGCGCCCATCGAAGCGGCCTGGCCCATGCAGATCGTGGAGATGTCGGGCTTCACGTACTGCATGGTGTCGTAGATCGCCATGCCCGCGGTCACGGAGCCGCCCGGCGAGTTGATGTAGAGGTTGATGTCCTTGTCGGGATCATCCGCCTCGAGGAAGAGCATCTGGGCGATGACGAGATTCGCGATCTCGTCCTCGATGTACGTCGGAAGGAAGATGATGCGCTCCTTCAGGAGCCGCGAAAAGATATCGAACGCCCGCTCCCCGCGGGGCGTCTGCTCGACCACCATTGGAACCAGGCCCATCGGACGCCTCCTTGCCATGCTCAGTAGTGTACCTCAGGCAGTGACCTGAGCCTTCTCGATCAGGAAGTCCAGCGTCCGAGCTTCCCGCAGGGAGTGACGAAGGCTGTCCAGGTCGCCGCTCTGCTCCATCATCCGCTTGACCGCCGGAGCCGGCCGCTGGGAGGCCTGCGCGAATTTCTCCACCTCGGCCTCCACCTGCTCCTCCCCGGGGGTCAGCCCTTCCTTCTCGGCGATGGCCTCGAGGAGCAGCGCCCGCTTGACGGCCTTCTCCGCGCCGGGCTTGAGGTCTTCCAGGAGCTTCTTGTAGTCCCAGGGGAGCCGGTCCGGGTCCACCCCCTGGCGGCGCAGCCGCTCCCGGGTGTGCTCGATCTGATGGCCGACCTGGCGCAGGACGAGCGCCTCGGGCACCTGGAAGTCGTGGACGCCGAGCGCCGTCTCGACCACTGCGTCCTCGAGGGCCACGCGGTTCTCGCGGTCACGCCGTGCCTGGAGGTCCTTGCGCAGCTCGGCCTTCAGCGCGTCGAGGGTCTCGAAGTTGCCCATGCCCTTGGCGAACTCGTCGTCGAGGGCGGGCAGGATCTTCTCCTTGACCTCCTTCACCGTCACCGTCGCCTCGCCGCCCTTGCCGCGGAGCGCCTCGCTGCGATGGTCGTCGGCGAACTTGAGCCGCGCGGTCCGGCTGCCGCCGGCGGCCAATCCGATCACCGCCTCCTCGATCTCGGGGAGCACGCTGCCTTGGCCGAGGAGGAAGCTATAGTCCTTCTCCTCGCGCGGGTCCATGCCCTCGGGGGTGAGGGTGTAGTCGATGATCACGAGGTCTTTCAGATCGGCCGGTCGGTCGACGGCGCGGAACTCCGCGTGCTGCTCGCGGAAGTGCTCGATGGCCGCGTCCACCTCGTCGTCGCCGAGGGGCTTGGGGGCGTGCGTGACCGCAAGGCCGCTGTAGGCGCCGAGGGTGATGGTGGGCTTGATCTCCACCACTGCGGAGAAGGACAGCGGCGCGTTCTCCTCCAGCGTCACCTCCTGGAGATCCGGCTCCTCGACGGGCTTGAGCTTGGTCTCGTCCAGCGCCTGCCGGTACACCTCAGGGATGAGGCTGCGCGCCACCTCCTGCTTCACGTCATCCGCGAAGTGCAGCTTGATCATGCTGGATGGGACCTTGCCCTTGCGGAAGCCGGGCAGCCGAGCCTCACGCTGCACGCGGTTGAAGGCCTTTTTCCAGGCCGCGGCCACCACCTCGGGTGTCTCCTCCACCTGGAGACGCCGCTTGCACGCCCCGACTTCTTCGACGGCGACTTTCATCGTGGCTCCTGATTGGGATTTCGCTCCCGACTTCGCGGACTTCCTGGCCGGGCGACGTTGACAAGAATAGCACAGGGGTCGAGCGGCAATTCGCGGCGGCCGGGCGCAAAACGGCCACCAGGGATGGGGCCGTACGCGCAAGGGGACGCTAGCGGCGGAGGGCGGTCACTTGCGCTCGAAGGGGAAGATCCGCCGCCAGTCGCTCTTCATGCTGACCGCTCCAGCCGTTCTGCTTCGCCAGCGCCAGGAGGGCGCCGCTGAAGGTACCGGATCTTCGACTGCGCGTGGTACGCCCACTCGCGCGCCGCGTCGTCGTGACGCACCAGCATCATGAGGCGTGTGCCGGCGCCGGCCTGCGTCCACTCCAGCATCTGCTGGTCCCCGTCCGAATTCCCGAAGGCCGCGATGGGCCGGCGGCCGATGTGGGCGTAGATACCTGGCACGCTTCCCGGCCTTGTCGTCGATGAAATCAAGCTCGGGCAGGCGTCCTCCATAGGGAGTGCAGTGCGCCGAGATTCACCGGCCCGCCGCGTGGCCGTCCATACAACCTTAGGCGCATGGGACTTTCGACTTACGAGAAGGAGAGGCTGGTGCGAGAGGGGGGAGTTGAACCCCCACGGGTTGCCCCACTGGATCCTAAGTCCAGCGCGTCTGCCAGTTTCGCCACTCTCGCGACATATCTTTTAAGACTTTACTACGACCCGAGCGTTGCGGACTGGGCCACCCTGCCCAATACTTTGCCCAGCATGAAACGCAGCCAGCTTGGCGGCCCCTTCTTGCAGCACCGTCGGGTCGACGATGGCGTACCGCCGATAGAAGGCGGGGGCTGCATTCTCCTTCGCGGTGTCGGCGAGCCCGCGTTTCGTCGTGATGCCTGCCTCGCGCAACTGGAGCAGGCGCAGCGACAACTCTACGAGCCGCGCCGCTCCCCGAGGCCCTGAGCCTCTAGACCATGGAATCCCCTGTCCCCGCGCCCCAAGTGCTGGCAGAATCCGCACGTGCGCTTTGTAGAGGGCGCGGCGGGCCGCTGGGCGGACACCAGAAGACGGGCTGTTCGGCCCGCTGCCGGGCTCGTGTGAACTCGGCGCTGGCGGGCGCACCTCCAGGGGGAGCGCGACGCCGAAATCCAGGCGCTGCTCGAGATGGCATCCGACAAGCTGAGGCGGCAGCCATGATGGGACGACGAACCTTCCTAGCGCTAATCCCAGGTAGCCTCGCCGCACCGCTCGCCGCGGAGGCCGAGCAGGCGAGCCCAATGTACCGCGTCGGGCTGGTATCCCTCGGCGGCGATCCCGTCTGGTGGCAGCCGGTTCTAGACGCGATGCGCGAACTAGGCTATGTCGAAGGCCGCAATCTCAGCGTATGGCGCGCGTTCGCCAAAGGGCACCCGGAGAACCTGTCTCGCCTCGTCACTGAACTCGTGCGCTCCGGGGTCGATGTCGTCGTCACGACCGCAGTACGCGAGACAAAGGCGGTCCAACAGGCCGCGCCGAGTACTCCCATCGTGATGTTACTGGTCCCCGATCCGGTCGCTGAGGGCTTTGTGACGACGCTGGCGCGGCCGGGCGGGAACGTCACGGGACTGACGAATCTCGCCCCCGGTCTCACTCAGAAGTACGTCGAGCTGCTTCGAGAGGCAGTACCGTCGGCATCCCGCTTTGTCGTGGTCGCAAGTAATCCTGCCGGCCCGCCCCCCCAAGTCCGAGGCGAGCTAGAACGCGCCGCCAAGACGTTCGGGATCGTGTTGTCGATCAGTCCGGTCAGCGGACCACAAGACTTCGATGCAGTGCTGGCTCGCGCGAAGAGAGAGGGCGCGGCCGGGATCATCGTCGTTGGGGACTACCTAACGTTCCAGCACCGCAAGCGGTTCGTAGAAGCCGTGCTGAAATATCGGCTGCCCGGTATCTACTGGACGAGAGAGTACGTGGACGAGGGCGGCCTGCTGGCGTACTCCGCCGACATGACAGACCTGCGTCGCCGCGCGGCGACGTTCGTCGACAAAATTCTGAAGGGCGCCAAGCCGGCCGACCTGCCGGTCGAGCAACCCACCAAGTTCGAGTTGGTCATCAATCTGAAGACCGCCAAAACCCTCGGCCTTACCATCCCCCCTTCGCTGCTGGCGCGGGCGGATCAGGTGATCGAGTGATGGAACGGCGGGCATTCCTTTCGGGCGCTGCTGCGCTGCTTGCCGCGCCCCTCGCCGCCGAGGCGCAGCAATCCACGAAAAGCTACCGGATAGGGCTCCTGATCGCGGCCTCGGAAGCCTTTGCCACGCCTTACATCGAGATCTTCCGGCAAGCCCTACGCGATCTCGGTTACACCGAGGGACGGAACATTACCATCGAGTCCAGATATGCGGACGGGTATTACGACCGACTGCGCGCCCTCGCAGCCGACCTCGTCCGGCTCAAGGTGGACATTGTCGTCGCAGAAGGCACACCGCCGGCCCGAGCGGCGAAACAAGCGACCACCACGATACCAATTGTCATGACGGTCACTGGCGATCCGGTGGCAGCCGGCCTTGTTACAAATCTCGCCCGCCCCGGCGGCAACCTCACAGGAGCGTCCTTCTTTTTCCCAGAGCTCGGCGCAAAGCGTCTCCAACTTCTCAAGGAGGCGATTCCGACGCTCAGCCGTGTTGCTATTGTCTGGAACCCAAGTAATGCCGTCCACGGGCCTGTCGTCAAACGGATCGAAGCAACCGCCAAGACGTTGGGGATCGATGTCCAACACATCAAGATCCAAACGCCCGCAGACGTCGGCGATGCTTTGGTGCGCATCGAGCAAGGTCTGTCGGGTCTTGTGGCGCTCGAGGATGCGATGATCAACGTCTGTTCAACTCAGATCGCGGATGTTGCAGTGAGACACCGTCTGCCGACGATCTTCGGATTACCAACCTTTGCGGAGGCCGGCGGCCTGATGGCCTACGGCCCCAATCGTAGTGAGTTGTGGCGCCGCGCAGCTACCTTCGTGGACAAGATCTTGAGAGGGGCGAGGCCGGGCGAGCTGCCTGTGGAACAATCCACACGGTTTGATCTGGTCATCAACCTCAAGACCGCCAAGGCCCTCGGCCTCACCATCCCCCCTTCGCTGCTGGCGCGGGCGGACCAGGTGATCGAGTGAATAAGCGGCGACCGGAGATGGAGCGACGTACTTTCCCGGCGGTGGTCTCAGGGAGTCTCCTCGCCCTGCGCGATCTCCAATCTTTGTTGACAACATTCTGAGGGGTGCCGAGCCGGGCGATCTCCCCGTCGAGCAGCCGACTAAATTCGAGCTGCTGATCAATCTCAGGACTGCCAAGGCGCTTGGGCTGACAATTCCGCCGTCGCTCCTGTTGCGGGCGGACAAGGTGATCGAGTGATTCCAAGGCGGGGGACGGCGTCAAGAATAGCACGGGGCCACGCGGCCCCGGCCCTCCTTGTATCTCTCAGAACGTGCCCGGCGCTAAGCTGAGCCGGGTGAAGGTGGGCGGGAGCCCGTGGCCTCCTGGGTCCCGCAAGACCGTAACTGAGCTCGGTGCCCCGCCCACTGTTCCATCATCGAACCCGAACA
>DASTYT010000124.1 GCA_035764725.1 Candidatus Methylomirabilota bacterium
CATTCGATCCGGCGGCGAGCCGGGACTCCCCGTCGTGATCCGCGCCAAGGATCCCCTGCAGCCGCCCCGCATCGTCTACGGCGGCAATACGGCCAACGTGATCGACCTGCGGGCGGATCACGTGACCATCCGAGGGCTCGCCATCGGGCCCACCCAGCGGGAGGTCGACGGGATCAGGATATTCGCCCGGAGAGGAATCACGATCGAGGACTGCCAGTTCAGCGGGCTGGGCGGGATTGCCGTCGTCGCCGACCACAATTCCAGTCAGGGGCTCACCGTCCGCCGAAACGACATTCGCAACTCGGAGTCGACGGCGATGTATTTCGGCTGCCACGATGGCTTTACCTGCGTGGCGACCGACCTCACCATCGAGGGAAACTACGTTTATACCGTGCGGGCGCCCGACCCCGAGATCGGCTACGGCATCCAGGTGAAGCTCAACTCGAGCGGCGTCATCCGAGGCAACATGGTCCTCGATACCAAGGGGCCGGGGATCATGGTGTACGGCGCGTCGGACACCAGCCGCGGCTCATTGATTGAGGGCAACGTGGTGATGGGATCCGTTCGGTCTTCGGGTATCGTTGCCGGCGGCGGGCCGGCGGTGATCCGCAACAATGTCTCGGTTGGGAACGCGATGGCCGGCGTGAGCATCGAGGACTACGCTCGACGTGGGATGCTACGCGCCGTGGTGGTCGCGCACAACACTCTTTATCGAAACGAGCAGGGGGCGGTCACGGTCGCTCGAAGCGGACACATCGACGTCACCGTGATGAACAACGCCGTCCATAGCCGCCCGGGGAGTCCCATCTTGCCCGAGCCTCAACCTGGTCTCCGCATGACCGGGAACATCGACTGTCGAGCCGTCGTCTGCTTCCTGAATCCTGAGGCCGACGACTTCTCGCCGCTCCCCGGGGGACCTTTGATTGGGGCGGGGACCGTTCTGGCGACGTCTTGGACGCCCGCCCGGGATCTCTTCGGCGCCCCACGGCCCGTCCCACCCAGCACCGGTGCCATCGAAGGGCTCCACGGCTCCATCCGACTCGCACCCAGGCCCTGAACTCCGAGGGGACGCAAGGAATCCGTCTAGCGAAAATCCTTGGCGTTGATCCCGTGCTTGTCGAGCAGCCCGTGCAGGGTGGGCCGGCTGACCCTCAACTCGCGCGCGGCTTGGCTCACGTTGCCACGGTGTCGGCTGAGTACCTCCACGAGCGTCTGGCGCTCCACGCGCTCGCGCGTGTCGCGGAGCGAGCCGGTCTGGGCGGGCTCCGCTGGCATCAGGTCAAGATCCGACGGTACGATCACACGGCCCCGACTCATGATGACGGCACGACTCACTCGATTCTCCATCTCGCGCACATTACCGGGCCAGCCATGTGCCATTATGGCCTGGATCGCGTCCGGGCCAAATCGCACCCGGCGGCGATGCTCTTGCCCTGCGCGCTCGAGGAAGCGGTTCGCGATGAGCAGGACATCCTCACCGCGCTCGCGAAGGGGCGGCAGATCAATGGTCACCACGGAGAGGCGATAGTAGAGGTCCTCCCGGAAGAGACCCTGCTGCAGGTGGCTCTTGAGGTTCCGGTTGGTCGCCGCGATCACCCGAAGGTCCACTGCGATGGGCTGCCGTCCGCCCAACCGTTCGATCGTCCGCTCCTGGAGGAATCGAAGGATTTTCACCTGGAGATGTACCGGGAGCTCCCCAATCTCATCGAGGAACAGCGTGCCCCGATTGGCGAGCTCGAACTTGCCCTGGCGCTGAACGTGCGCGCCGGTATAGGCGCCTCGCTCGTGGCCAAATAGCTCTGACTCCAGAAGGGTCTCGGGAATCGCCCCGCAGTTGATGGCGACGAAGGGGCCATCCTTTCGCGCGCTCCGGCTGTGGATGGCGCGGGCAATCAACTCCTTGCCGGTGCCGCTCTCCCCCTCGATGAGGACGGTGGCGTCCGTCTTCGCCACGCGCAGAACCACGGCGAAGATCTCTCGCATTCGCGGAGTGCTCCCGATGAGCTCCTCGAAGCGGATCGTGCTCTCGCGGGCCTGCGCGGCTGCTTCTCCCTCGCGGCCCAGGTCAGCCAGATAGGCGGCGCGGCGCAGCACCACCTTGTATTCGTCGAGGTCGATGGGCTTCAGATAGTAGTCAAAGGCGCCCAGCTGCACAGCGCGGAGCGCGTTCTCCCGGTCGTTATTGCCGGTCACGACCACCACCTTGGTGGTGGAAGACGCGCGGAGGATCTCGTCGAGGGTCTTCAAGCCTTCCTCGGCTCCGTCGGCATCCGGCGGCAGGCCGAGGTCCAGGCTCACCACCTGCGGTTGCACCTCGTGGAAGAGGGCCACGGCCTGCGCGCGATCTTCCGCAAACCAAAGGGTGTAGTCGTCACGGAGGGCGTACTTCACTTGGGTACGGATGCTCTCGTCGTCGTCCACGACCAGAAGCTTCGGTTTGGTCATGCGCGTGGTCTCCCTCGTGCCCGCCGCTAGCGGGGCAGACTCCCGAGCAGGGTCGGGTAGAACACCCGAAGGAATTCGGCTTGGCGGGCGAGCACGGCCTGATCCTCCTCGCCGGCCTGGACAGGAGAGGCTATCCGGATCAACGCCCCCTCAGACCTGCCTCGCACCAGTCGATTGTACAAGAGGCGGGCCCGATACCCATGATCGCTGGCGACGGCCACGCCGCCGATCTCGTACCAGTACAGAAGGGCATATCGCTGGCCGCCCGTCTCGATGAGCACGAGATTTGCCCGAAGGCCCGCGCCGGCCGCGGCGCCCAAGGGTAGCGTGACCTCACGCTCGGAGATCTGGGACCACCCTCCCCCGGGGAAGACGAATTCCCGGGCGGCGGCACGCCGAGACTCGTCCTGAGAGGGGAAGTACTCCACGAGCACCCACTCGGTCTCCGTGCCCCGGGTGTAGCCGCGCGCCAACCGGAGTGGCGCCCGCCCGTCGGATCGCAAGACGCTTTCCGGCGCCTCGTGCGTTTCCGCCCATCCGACGGGCACGGGAAGGGCGTCGAGTCGACCCCGCAGCGGAGTCTCCGCGGCACCGTTGGGCATCCCGACCGCGATCCCGGTGGCCACCAGCAACGCCAGGGCACTCAACGAAAAGACCGTCTCCCGCCTCATGCCGAGCGCCCTCGGACGGCGCGCACCAGGATCGAGTCCAGGATCATCAGCAGAAAGAATGTGAAGAGAAAATTCACCGTGCCGTTGAACATATGGTAGCTGGTATGGAGCGTCCAAAGCCCGATCCAGTAGGCCGCCGCCGCCGTGCTGGTGATTCGCACGATGTTGGCGCCGATCGCCAGGGGCAGCGTGGCCACGATCAAGGTCAGACGGAGCCAGGTGGGCCGCTGAGCCACCGCCGCATACGCGACGCCCAGCGACAGGAGAGCGGCGATGGCTGGGATGCTGCTACAGGCGTCGGCAACCTCCAAGTTCACGTTCGGCAGATGCAGCAGGACGCCGTCGTGATAGACGGGAATGCCCATCAGTCGCAGGAGCGCGGCGGTGGCATCGGCATCGAAGAGGCGAGATCGATACGTCACCTGCTTAACCGTGCCCCACGGAAGCGGGATCATGAAAAGCAGGTACACGATACCGGGCCAGGTCTGACCGGTGATGCGACCGCCGGCGAGGAGGAGCGAAAGCCCCAGCAGCAGAGGGACGAGGGCGATCCTCGCCATGAAGGGCTCGTTCGCGCGCATGCCCAGCGTGAACACCAGCAGCCCGGCAATCAGCACCGGAAAACCCCATGCCGTCGGCGTCAGGGGAAGCGCGCGAATCCGCTCCCGCCGAGCCCAGATGAGATAGCCGGCAATGAACGGAATGGCGAACCCGTGAGAAAGGTTTGGGAACTTGGTCCACTCGTAGACGAGGGTGGGCACGAGAGGCACATAGAGGGCCAGTGCCGCGACCCACGGAGGCAGAAACCATATCCACGTGGCTCGATCGCGTAGCGCAGGGGCCGCGGTGGTCGCAGTCGTCATGGCTTGGCTTCACCCGCGCCATGCCGCGCGAGGGGCAGGCGCAGGCGGAACACGCTGCCCATACCTTCGCGGCTCGTGACCTCGATTCTCCCTCCATGGGCCTCCACGATGCCCTTGGCCTGATAGAGGCCGATGCCCCAGCCCCCACTCTTCGTGGACTTGAACGGCGCAAATAGCGACTTCTGGATGAACTCCGCCGACATGCCACACCCGGTGTCCGCCACTTCGCATACCACCGCCCCGGCCTCTTCGTAGCTTCGCACGGTCACCGTACCGCTGCCCTTCATGGACTCCACCGCGTTGGTCACGAGGTTTTGGATAACCTTGAGCAGCGCCTCGGCGTCGCCGGGTACGGTCGAGATCGCGCCGAACTCCTTCACGAGGCTCACGCGCCCGCCATCGAGCGGCCGCGTCGCCTCCAGGGCGAGCGCCGAGAGATCCACGGGGTCGGTACGCAAGCGCCCCGCTTCGGGCGCCGCGGTGAGGCGGGCGAGGAGCATCTTCTGGCGGTCCACCGTCCGGGAGAGGGTCTTGAGCGCGTCCTTCTGGAACTCGGGATCATCGAAGTGCTGCAGCGCGTTCTGGCTGAGCATCGAGAGCGCCGCCACCGCGTTCTTGAGGTCGTGGATCACGAACGAGGTGAGCCGATGGAACGCTTCGAACTCGCGCGCCTGGGCCAGCGTCTCGGACAGGCGCGCGGTGGTGATGGCGCCGGCGGCCTGCTCGCCCACCGTCATGAAGAACTCGAGGTCCTCCGCGGTGAAGGGATTGGCCGCGCGCTCCGGCCCCACCAGCATGAGCCCGACGAGGTGGTCTGACCAGCGTAGAGGCACCGCCACCGCCCCTTCTCCGAGCAGAGACCCCGGGGGCTCCTCTCGAAGCGCCCCTGACAGCAGCACCGGTTGCGTTTCGCCAGCGAGCCGGGCCGGGAGCGGCGCGCTGGGCTCGAGCACGGTAGGAATCCCCCCCAGCTCTACCTCGCCGGCGAGATGGAAGCGTCCGCCGTGGGCCTCCGCGAGGTACAGCGCGCCGCGTGCGGAGCCGGCGGCCTCGGTAACTCCGCTGATGAGCTCCGGCCCCAGCTCGTCGAGGGAGATTCGCGAGCCGAGGCGCTCGGTGAAGCGGAGCCACTGCTCCCGGTAGTCGTACTTCGTCCGATAGAAATGTCGCGCGATGAAGCGCTTGAGCCGCCAGCGCACGTTCTCGGACAGGAGCACCGAGCCCAGCGCCAGCGCAGAGACGAAGATCAGGACCGAGCTCCACAGGAGCTCTTCGGGAATGCCCAGGTAGTTCAAGAGCCAGCCGAGCGCCCCCACGACGAGCAGATAGCCGCCCAGCGCCACCACCACGAGCGAGCGATAGACGAGGTCGCGGGACACCGTGACCTCGGAGCGGAGGAACCGGGTCCGGATGAGCGAGGCACCGACCGCCAGATTCCCGAGCACCAGCGTAGCGGCGGCCGTGGTGAGGTACACCCCCAGCAGCACGTGGAACAGGAGCATCTGGCTGAGGAGGAAGAAGCGGACGAGGAAGACCCCGCCGAGGCCGACCACGAGGTACTTCATGCGCCAACGATCCTCGTGGCGTGATCCCCGGAGATAGGTGTCGAGCGCGCCGAGGAGCGCGACGGTGACGATGAGCTGAACAATGGTGGAAATCTGGCCGACCCGATCAAGCTGCGCGGCGTAGAAGGGAGCCGGGATATCCGGGAGCCTGAAGGCCGGCTGGGTCGCCACCGCCAACGCGACCCCCCCGAGCGCCAAACCCCCCGCGCCATGGCCGAGCCTCAGCGGCGTCGACCACCGCGCCGCGACAGGCGCGAAGAGGCTCACCACGAACACGCCCCACGGCACCAGGAGCCCCAGCGACGCGACCTGATGGGCGCGGAGCCAGAAGAGGCGATCCTCGACCTGCTCGGTCACTGTGACGAGGGCGAAGGCGGCGCCCGCCTCCGCCGCGAAGCCGACCATGCCGAGTACGAAGCTCCACTTCGTCACGGGGCGCGAGGCGCCGAAGGCCGCGCCCAGAGCCAGCAGCAGCGCGGAGAGCGCCGCCGCGGCCAGGGTCACGCCGTGGACGGAGGAGCCGAAGGTATCCATCAGGCGGCGCCCGCCAGCGCGCTCACGTGCGCGTCCGCCACGCGGGAGATCACGTAGCGATGCTTCCCCGACGGGCTCGCGACAGAGTCCGCCACCTCGACCTCGATGCGTGCGCTGCCCTCGAAGAGCCCGCCGATGCGGGCGGCGATGGCGACGCGTGCGGCAGCGGGCAGCTCCCCCGCCGGCACGACGCGCACCCGGACGTAATCAAGCGCCTCCTGCACCACCTGGAACTCGCGCACGCCGGGCGCGTCGCGCAGCACGTAGATCACGGCAAGCGCGTGCATCAGCTTCCCCGAGGGCGTCACGAGGAAATCGGTGCGGCGCCCCTCCACGCGCGCAAGCCGCGGGAGCCCTCGGCCGCACGCGCACGGTGTGGGCTCCAGCGCGCCGATGTCGCCGGTGCGGTAGCGGATGATCGGCAGCGCGTACGATTCCAGGTTGGTGAGCACAAGCTCGCCGGAGGTCTCGCCGGGCGCCGCGGGCAGCACCTCGACGTGCATGCCCTCGGCGGCGATGTGGAGGCCGCCGGCGGGGCATTCCAGCGCCACGAGTCCGCCGTCACGGCAACCATACTCGACGGCCACGGGACTGTGGAACGCTGCGGCGATGGCCGCGCGCTGGAAATCGTAGAGGGGCTCGGCAGTGGTGAAGACGGCGCGCGGCGCGTCGGCCGGGGGCAGGCCGCCGGTGCGATCGAGGTATCCCGCGAGCAGGGCGAGGGCGCTCGCGTAGCCGTAGAGCTTCCCGGGGCGATAGGCCCGCACCACGGCGGCGTAGCGGGCCAGGGCGGGCTCGCCCAGGTCGAACGCCGAGAGCAGTCGCGAATTCAAGAACCAGTCGCGCAGGGACCGGAGGCGGTCTTGCCGGCCCAGCTCGATGGGCGAGCCCCAGAGCGCGACCTCGCGGGTTCCCATGTCGGCGCCAAACCAGCGGTGGGCGCGCAGACGCGCGGCGTCGGTGAACGCCGAGCGCTCGCGGTCAACGAACACGGTCACGGGCGCCCCGGTGGAGCCGCCGGTGCTCAGCCGCTGGACACCGCGCAGAGGCGTCCGCGGCTGAAGGTCGACCAAGCGCTCGCGGAGAATGTCCTTGGTCAGGGCAGGCACACGCGCGAAGTCGTCGAACGACTGGACGCGCGCGGGGTCGATCCCATGCGCATCGAGCAGACGACCGTAGTAGGGCACTTCACGATGAGCCCAGGTCAGATGCCGGCGGAGGCGCTCGAGCTGCAGCGCACGCAAGGCGTCCGGCGTGAGCCACTGCGTGCGCTCGAGCTCGGCGAGCTTGGCATGCGTGGGCTTCCCCTTCAGGCGCTCGTGCAGCGGGAAGACCACACGGTTGACCAGGACCGGGTGCATCAGCGACGCGCCTCCGCCTCCGGCTCCGAAAGGCCCGTCAGCGCCCCCTCGGGACCGAGCACCCGCCGGAACTCGTCGAGGACTCCACGCACCGCGCTGTCCCAGGAATGGGCCTGGGCGTGGGCAACGAGGAGATGTGGGTCCCACCGCCGCTCCAGGCCCTCCCCGATCGCCGCGGCCAGCGCGCGATCGTCCTGCGCGGGCACGAGGATGCCCAGGCCCTCGTGGCTCACGATCTCGGCGTTGCCGCCGACGCGGGTGCTCACCACCGGTGTCCCACAGGCGAGCGACTCCAGCAGCACGTTCGCCCAGCCCTCCGAGCGGGTAGCGAGACAGAAGAGGTCGGCGGCAGCCAGCCACGCTGCGATCTCGTCGTGGGGCCGCTCGCCCACCAGGCGCACGCGGTCCGACACGCCGAGGCGCGCCGCCGTGCCTTCGATGAGCGGGCGCGCCGAGTCGCCGGCCCGGTCGCCGCCCACGATCACGTAGAGGAGATCCGGGAAGCGCTTCGCGAGCGTGGGAAGCTGGGCGACCACGCGATGGTGGCCCTTACCTTCGTTGAGCCCGCCCACCGAGAGGATGATGGTGCGGTCCAGCGGCAGGCCGAGCGCCCGCCGTGCGTCCGCGGGCTCGCGCGGGACGAACACTTCGGCGTCCACGCCGTTGGGGATCACACGGATATGCTCGGCGGGGACACCGAGTCCGGCCGCGACCTCCTTCAGCGACTGGCTCACCGCGAGGACGCGCGCCGCGCGGCGCATCGCCCAGCGAAGCTGGGGGCGGTGGAGGGGATAGTGGCGCAGTCGCACGATGCTCCCGCGCAGTGTGATCACCACCGGCACGCGGAGGAGCCCGCCCAGCAGCGCGGCGGCGACGCCGTCCGGATAGGCGAAGTGCGCGTCGATGAGGTCGAATGGGAAGCGCCTTCGGAGCCGCAGCAGGAAGGGAAGGAGGCACGCCGCGTAGAGCATGCCGTCGCTCCACTTGGCGTAACGCGGCACGCAGAGGACGCGGGGGTGATAGACGCGGAAGCCCTCCTGTCCCTCGGTGGAAGGCACGCCCGCCCAGTGCGGGCGAATCCAGCTGTTGCCGGGGAACCATGGCACCGGGGCCACGACGGACACGTCGCAGTGCCTGGCAACCCGGCGCATCCGCTCCGCGACGAACACCCCGAAGGCGGGCTGCTGAATGTTCGGGAACACCGTGCTCAGCGTGAGGACGCGCATGTCAGTGGGCCCCCGCGAGGGCAGCGCCGGTCAAGCTGCCGTAGAGGTCCACGTAGCGCTGGATGATGTGCGGCCAACGCCGCTCCTGGATCATCGCCTCGCGCGCGCGGTCGCCGATGCGGGCACGGGCGCCGGCATCGCGGGCCAGGCGCGTGAGCGCATCTACCAGGGCCTCGCGCGACTCCGCGGGGACCAGCACCCCGGTGACGTCATGCTCGATCAACTCGGAGAGCCCCCCCAGGTCGCTAGCCACGACCGGGCGCGCCATCGCCATTGCCTCGAGGGGTTTGAGCGGCGTGACGAGCTCGGTGAGGCGCATGCGGCGACGCGGGCACACGAACACGTCGGTAATCGAGTAGAAGTCGCGCACCTCGGAGAACGGCACCTGACCGGCGAAGATCACCGCGTCCCCCAAGGGGGCGGCGGCCGCCCGCAGCGCAGCGTCTTCCTCGCCCCCGCCCACGAGGAGGAGGCGCGCGCCGGGGACCCGCTCGCGGACCGCGGGCAGCGCGCCGAGCAAAAAGCGCAGGCCTTCGTAGTGGTAGAACGACCCGATGAAGCCCAGGACCGGGCCGCCGTTGAGCCCCAGTCGTTCGGCCAGCGCATGCGATCGCTCCACCGGCCGGAACCACTCGGTGTCCACGCCGTTGGGCGCAACCCGGATCCGCTCGGCAGCGACCCCGCGTTCGATCAGCTCCTGCCGCATCGCCTGCGCGATCGTGACCACCGCGTCGGCGCGCTTGAACATGAACGTCTCGAGGGCGCGAGTGACCCGGTAGCGCAGGGAACCCTCGCGCGTGGTCCCATGGTCCACGGCCGCGTCTTCCCAGAAAGCGCGGGCTTCGTAGACCACGGGGATGCCAAGCCGCCGACTCACCCACAGCGCGGGAAGACCGTTCAGCACCGGCGAGTGCGCATGAATCACCCGCACGCGCTCGATGCGGGCGACGTCGCGCACGCGCCGGGCGAGACGCCACATGAGGCCGATCTCACGCGCGAGCGGGACCCACCCGTTCCGGCGGCCCGGCGTGCGGTAGTGCGGGATCCCGTCGCGCTCCTCGCGAAGAGCGGGCGCCGGCCCGTGCTTGGGCGAGGTTACGACAACGGGCCGCAGCCCGGCCGCCTTCTGGAACACCACGATGTTGCGGCTGCGCGTGCTGTACCCGCTCATGACGGGCAGAGAGTGGTCCAAGACGTGCAGGACAGTCATGCCGAGCACCTCAGCGGTGACACGAGCTGCGCGACCGCACCGACGTGGAATAGGTCGCCGGATCCCTTCGCCTCCCCCGAACCGATCGGTTCGATCGCCGCCTGAAGCTTGGCCGGCCCAGATAGACCGAGATCCGCCAGAAGCCCGATCGCGCGACCCCGGAGGGCCGCACTCTCCCGTAGCCAGGCGTTCCACTCATCGTAGCGCTCTTCGATGACCGCCCGGGTCTTGAGGGGAAAGCGGATACCGTATGAACGAAAGCTCTTGGCCCAGCGATGCGCCAGCGGGGAGCGCCGCAGCGGCAGGAGGGACTCCGCATACGGTATGGCTGCGTAGGCGGGAAAGTGCTTCCGGAACAGCCGGACGTAGAGTTGCCGGAACGCGGTGTAGCGCGGCGCGATCGTCCAGGTCGCCCGCAAGAGCGCATTGTCGCAGAAGAGGGGGTAGGCCACCCGTACGAACCGTCGGCATAGAACGCCCTGGTTGATCGTACTGTGCAGGGCCTTCTGCATGAGCTTGAAATCCCGGACGGCGACCGCGACCGATCCGTCAGGAGGCGCCATCTCACGGAGAACCGTCCAGATGTCTTGCAGAATGGTCGGCCGCTGTGCGGTCAAGAGACGGACGACATCGCCATCCGCGTGGCGCGCAAGCCAATCCGCAGCCCCCCGGTCCACGAGGCTCTCGTACAGTTCCTCCACAAGAGCCTCGAAGCCCACCTCCCGGACTCGCCGATCACCCAAGCGGTTCGCCAGCTGCATCCAGCGCTCGGGCCGGGAGAGGAACCGCCCGACATCATAGAAGCTCCCTCCGAGCAGCACATCGCCGGCGTACCCGTCGAGAGCTGTGTCAAGGCCATCCTGGCCAATGCGCCGAGCGGCCAGGTATCGCGAGGGGAACGCCGGCGGGCCACTCAGACGGAGCATCTCGTCGATCGAGGCCGACACCTGGCTACCCGGAAGGGGAACGTGGGTGAAGGACGCCCCTCGCACCGACGCAACTTGCCGCGCCAACATCACGTCGGCGAACTCGCGGGGGCCATAGCTATAACAGGGCAGACGCGCGGCATCGGGCCAGGCGGCCAGTATCAGACGCGAATCCATCCCGCCGCTCAGGAGGAGGGCGTTCCCATCTGATAGTCCGGCGACGCGGCGACAGGCCGTCCGCGTCAGCTCAGCGATCTGGTCGATGTCGGGACGGCGATCGGCGGGCCCCAGACGAATCGGGCTCAGATCCGTCGCCGTGACGGAGAGCCGGGCACTCGGGTCATCCCACTCGAGGGTGCACGCTGGAGGCAGCCGCCGCATCGCCTTCGAGTAGTAGCGGTCGCCTACGGTGTGCCCCAAATATACCAGCTCGGCGATCGCGGTGAGATCCGGCTCTCCGGTGACCAGGCCACACGCTGTGGCAAGGTACGGGGCGGTGGCCACCACACATCCGCCTGGCACGGGCGCGTAATAGAGCGGTATGGAGCCGACGCGATCGTTGGCCACGGTAAAGACGGTTCGGTCGAGATCGAGGGTCGCCACGTTGAACGAGCCCGCCTCGAGCATCGCGAGCGCCCGGTCGAGCCCGACGGACTCGATCAGTCGCACCAGCTCTCCCCGCTGTACGGCGGACGCACCGGGTCTGTCCGTCACGACGTATCCGTCCAGGGCGCACCCGAGTCGACCGCCGCGGCTCCACTCGATCACGGCCGCCCCTTCGGGTCTCCGTGGAGACAGGAGCGCGAGGCTGACGGCCCGGCCGTCGGTGTAGAAGTCGACCTCGGCGGGGGCCACCTGCTCGATTGCCGCGAGCATGCGCTCCCGCGTCAGCTCGAGCGCGGCGGACCCAAACCCGGCGAAGAGACCGTACATGTTCCGCTACTCGCGTCCCGGCGCCATGGAGCGCCGCGCGACGAAGAGGAACGAGTGTGCGGCGGCATTCCCGAGCGGGGGAACCGTGTCCAGAATCGCTCGCACGGGTCGCGCCTCCAGCAGGTCCTCCATCCAGGGCGTCTGGCGCGGAGGCAGCCGAAGGGCGGGCTGGCAAACGAAGCTGAGGCCCGCTGCGGCCAGCCAGCCTCGCACGTCGCGCGGCGGATACGAGCGGACGCTGGTGGGCCAACCGCTCAGACGCGCCACCATTCGCCGCGCAATCGCGACAGCGCCGCGCCCGTTGAGCGCCTCCACCACCAGCACCCCCCCGGGGCGCAGTACGCGGGTCATCTCGGCGATGGCGCGCGCGGGGTCGGAGAGAGCCTGCAGCACGCCGATCGATACCACGAGGTCGAACATCGTCGACGAGAACGGAAGCCCGTAGGCCTCGCCCGCGAGATAGGTACCCTTGCGGCCAGGGTCGGCGGCCATGGCCCGCTGGAGGCTCGGCACCGAGTAATCGAGCCCCACCGTGCGATAACCAAGCCCCGCGAGGAGACGCACGTAGGTCCCGCCACCGCAGCCCAACTCGAGGGCCCGTGCGCGTTCGGGCAGGCCAAGTCGCGGCACCAAGGCGGCGAACGTCGCCACGCGCCGCCGCAGGCCCGCGTCGGACCAGCCCGAGATGCGCGGCTCGTCGTCGAAGGCCGTCGCGAAGCGCTCGAATCGCGCCCGCCATTGGGCCTCGAACCGTCCGTCGTCAGAGGGCGTCCTCATGGCGTGGACAACCCATCGATGAAGGTGCGATGCCACAGTTCCAGCATGAGAAGCGCCCAGAGTGAGGACGCGTGATTGCCCACACCGCGCTGATGGCGATCCCACAGGGCACGCACCTGCTCACCCCGTACATATCCCCGCCCCAGCGCTCTAGATGACAGGAGGAGATCCTGGGCCATCTCCCGCAGCTCGCCCCGCAGCCAGCCGGCCAGCGGAATCTCGAAGCCCTGTTTGGGCCGGTGCACGGCGGAGGCGGGTACCCGCTGGTCAAGGTGCCGCTTGAGCAGATACTTGGAGACACGCCCTCGGTACTTCCACTCCGACGACAGCGACGCCGCGAACTCCACCACCTTGTGATCGAGCAGCGGAGCGCGCACCTCGAGCGACGAGGCCATACTCATCCGGTCCACCTTGACCAGGATGTCGTTGACAAGCCATGTCTTGAAATCTACGTAGAGGAGCTGGCTGAGCGGGTCGAGATGCCACACCCGCTCGAAGTGCCTTGCGAAGCCGGTGAACGAGTCGTGGCCGCCCAATGCCCGCTGGAACTCCGGATGGAGCAGCGCGGCCTTGTCGGCTGGCCGCAGCAGGGAGAGGTCCGAGAAGTACGCGCGCTCGAAGCTGGTGCCGAGATTCTGGAGGAAATACCTGGCCCGCAGCGGCCGCGGCAGCCAGTCCGCCTTGGGATAGATGCGGCCGAGGGGCCCCAGCACGCCGGCACGCGCCCAGGCGGGCAGGAGACGGCGCAGCCGTGACTCCCAGCGATTGAGCCCGTAGCGGCGTTGATACCCTGCGAAGATCTCGTCGCCGCCGTCACCGGACAGCGCCACCGTGACCCGTTCGCGGGCCGCCTTGGCGACGTAGTACGTCGGCAGGGCCGACGAGTCTGCGAAAGGCTCGTCGAGGTGCCAGGCCAGGCGCGGGAGGATCTCCGCGGCCCGCGCCTCCACCAGCACCTCGTGGTGCTCGGTGCGGAGGGCCTCCGCCACCGCGCGGGCATGCGGCAGCTCGTTCCAGCGTTTTTCGGTGAAGCCGACGGCGGTGGTCCGCACCGGCTGGTCCGAGAGACGAGCCATCGCCTCCACCACCGCGGTGGAGTCCACACCGCCGGACAGGAAGGCACCCAGGGGAACATCGCTGATGAGCCGTACCCGCACCGCGTCCGTGAACACCGAGGCGAACTCTTCCAGGGCCTGCGACTCCGTCCGCTCACGATGCCCGTCACACGGCACGTCCCAGTACTCCGTGAGACGAATCTGGCCTCGCTCCCACACCAAGTAGTGGGCGGGCGGGATCTGCTGAACGCCCTGGAGAATCGTGGCGGGAGCGGGGACGCACCCGAACGAAAGATAGTCGTCAAGCGCCTCGGCGTTGATGCTGCGCTTGAGCCCGCCGTCCTGTAGGAGCCCCTTCAGCTCAGACGAGAAGGCCAGGTGCTCCGCGTCGTGCGTGTAATAGAGCGGCTTCTTGCCCGCCCGGTCCCGGGCCAAGAGAAGGCGACGATTCCGATCGTCCCAGAGGGCGATGGTGAACATACCACGGAGGCGCGCCACCCACGCCGGGCCGTACTCCTCGTACCCATGCACGATGGCCTCGGTGTCCGATTTCGTGGCGAACCGGTGCCCCTTGCTGACGAGCTCGTCTCGGAGCTCCTGGAAATTGTAGATCTCGCCGTTGAACACCACCGCAACCGTGCCATCCTCGTTGAACATGGGCTGGTCGCCGGTGGAGAGGTCGATGATCGACAGGCGCCGATGGCCCAGGCCCGCGCCCCGGCCGAAGTAGAACCCATCGGAGTCGGGCCCTCGGTGCACCATGGTGGTGGTCATCCGGCGCAGGAGCTCCTGCGACACGGGATGGCCCGGATCCGTGTGAACGATGCCGGCGATCCCGCACATGTCAGCGGTCTCCCCGCCCGGCGGCGTGCAGCGGCGTGAAGCGGCCCGCCAGCTCCGCGTCGAAGACATACCGGTCGAAGCCGCCTGCACGGCGCAGGTAGCCCGCGTCCAGGCGATTCAGGGCGAGAAGATCCGCGCCCGTTGCGTTGTCGCCCAGCTCGGTGGTGACGGCGGCGAGGACGCCGGCGTCGCGCAGGAGCGCCTGGATGGGCTCCGTGACTCGCCCGCGGGGATAGGCGAAAAGGCGTGCGGGCCGTCCCAGCTCGGAGGCCAGACGGTCGAGGCTCTCCACGATCTCACGGCGCGCGTCCGTGAGGGAGAGCTCGTCGAGGAACGCGTGCGAGACCGTGTGCGAGCCGAGCTCGACTCCGGCGCGCTGCATCTCCCGCGCCTGATCCCAGGTGAGCAGATCGTCCCCGCCGAGCGCCACACCCGGAGCCGCCGCGAGAAGTGAGGCCACCGTTCCCTCGCGCTCGGCCCGCCCGAGCGCGTTCAGGCTCCGCACGATGCCGCGAGCCACCAGACCCGCGGACGCACCCGCGCGCAAGGACGCGAGCTGGGCGGTGAGCCACTCCGGCAAGCGGTGCGCAGGGGCGGAGGTGGACTCGCTCAGGCGCGCTACCGCGTGAGCGACGGCGTCCCACCAAAAGGGGGCACGCCGGTCGAGGGCACCAGTCACCACGAAGACCGTCGCGGACACGTCGTGCTTCTTGAGGATCGGGAACGCGTGCCGATAATTATCCCCGTAGCCGTCGTCGAACGTCACCGCCACCGCGCGAGCGGGGAGCTCGCCTCGCGCGAGACGCTCCGCCGCCTCCGCCAGAGGGAGCGGGGTGTAGTGGCGCGCCAGGTGCGCCATCTGCGCGTCGAACTCGTCTCGCGGCATCGCCATGGGCGGTAGCGCGTAGTCTTGCGCGGCGCGCACGGGCAGGACGCGGTGGTACGTGAGCACGACGAGCCGCTGCGACCCCGCCCCAACGCGTCGCCCGACCACGCGGGCCACGGCGGACTTCGCGCGTTCGCGGCCGCGGAGGGTCGTCCGCAACCTCCGGCGGCCGATCAGATCCTCGTAGCAGTCCTCGTAGGCTGTCACCATGCGACCCATGGCGTGCTCTGATTCCACGAGGGCTCGGCCCGCCGCACCCTGCGCCTTCGCGAGGCTCGGGTCGGCGAGCAGGTCCACGAGCCGGCCAGCCAGCGCCGACGGGTCCCGCGGCGGCACCAGATAGCCGCTGATGCCGTCGCGTACCAGCTCGGGATTGCCGCCCACGTCGGTCGCCACCACCGGCCGGGAGGCAGCCATAGCCTCGAGGATGGTGTTCGACATGCCCTCGAACACCGAGCTGTTGACATAGACGTCCGAGAGAGCCAGGAGGTCATTGATGTCCTGACGGACGCCCGGGAAGAGGACCATCGGCCCCACGCCGAGCGACACCGCCAGGGCTTCCAGCTCCCTCTGGTTGCCGCCGCCCCGCTCCCCGCCCACGATGACCAGCCGCGCCTCCGGGCGCGCCGCGCGCACGCGCGCGAAGGCCCGGATGAGGGTGGGATAGTCCTTCACCGGTCGCAGTCCCCCGACGCTCATTATCACCCGATGCTCGGGCGCCAGGCCGAGCGTCTCGCGGAGGGCCTCCACCGGGCCCGGACGCGCGAAGCCGTCGAGATCCACGCCGTTGGCGATGACGGACACGCGCTCGGCGGGCACGTCCCATACTGTCACGAGCTCGCGTCCGAGATCGCCGGACACTGCGATCAGACGCGACACGTGCCGGGCCAGCCACCGGCTGAGCCGGATCTGGCGCGCGGACGGCGGCTCCGCCTCCCGCCCGTGGAGCCCGTGCACACGGAGCGGCACGCGCGCGAGCGCGGCGGCGGCCACCGTATAGAAGAATGTCTGCCAGTTGTGTGAGTGGACAATATCCACACGCTCCCGCCGGAAGCAGGCAGCCAGGCGCGGGACGAGGCCAAGGTTGCGCCCGGCCGCCTTTCGCAGTTCGCGGACGGGGACGCGGGGGTCGAGCACGGGGCGTGTCTCGTCCCGTTGGAAGGCGAGGCAGCAGATCGAGGGCGCGAAGCGGGCGGCGTCGAGCCGATTCACCTGCTTGATCACCCCATGCTCCATACCCGAGAGGGAGAGCACGTTGACCACGTGCATGACGCGGATCGGGGTCCTCACGCGACGCGCACCGAGCCCGAGCGCGGCCGGGCGCCCTCACCAGGGTGCCGACGCAGCTCGCCGAGCACGGTCCGCGCCATCCCGAGCATCACGGCTAGCGTCATGGCGGGATCGCGCCAGGAGAAGAAGTCTAGAGCCAGGCGATGGGTGCCACGCAGCACCCTCGCGTAGGACGCGAGGAACGCCCAGGCCGAGTACTGCCCACGCGCGATGGTGGCGGCCGCCGAGCTCAGGTCTCCGGGATACCGGAAGGGCTCGAAATAGAGGGTGCGCCGCGGGCGGGGTGGCTCAACGGGCAACCCTTCGAGATCGGCGTAGTAGTGCCATGCGAGGTCAAAGTTCGCCTTGGCCAGGACGGTCGAGAACCCGGGAAGCCGCGGATTGATCTCCGTGAGGTAGAAGCGTCCGTCGGCGGGGGAGCGCATCCAGTCTAGGTGCGCGAACCCCTGCCAGCCGAGGTGCGTCAGCAGCCGCTCGGCGAGCGCCTCGAGTGGAGGGTTGGACACCACCTCCCCAGCGTACATGCGGCTGCCGAAGGTGCCGTCCCGGTTCATGTTCGTGCGGACCTTGCGCAAGGAGAGAAAGCCCACCGGCCGCCCATCACGCCGGTAGAGCGTCTCGACGCACCAGATGTCGTCCACGGCGCAATCGATCCACGCCTGCAATAGGATGCGCGGCCGCCGGGCCTGATTCTCGGGGCGGGCCGCTAGCTCCCGCATACGAGTCACCGCGCTCGGAAGATCGTCGGGCCCCGCGACCCGCACGTATGCGCCGCCCGCCAGCGTCGTGGCTTTCACCACGAGGGGATACCCGACCGCGACGGCCACCCTATGCGGATCGGCCGACTCCTCGAGGAGCCGGGTGACGGGAGTCGGTATCCCCAACTCCGTGACAACCTGCGAGCATGTCAACTTGTCGAAGCCGCGCTCCAGTGTGTCGGGCGGCGAGATGCCAAGCCGGTAGCCGGCGGCCGCCAGCGTGTCCCGATTCCCGGCCAGCACACGGGCGGACACGTCGTCCGACGGGAAGAGCACGCCGCGCTCGGGAAGATTCAGCAGCGTCGTCATGATCCCCTCCGCGTCCCCGAGGGGCACCTCCGGGACGCGGCGCGTCACGTAGCGCGAGTGGAAAGTCGGGCAATCCGGCTCGCGGCTGAGCGCCACCAGCGGCACGCCGCGCCGACCCAGCGGCGTCACGATTCCCTCGATCGCGCGGATGTCGGCGTCGAGGAGGATAGCCGGAGTCAGGCTCATGTCGCGTCAAGCCACCGACGCGCCCACTCCTCCAGACACAGGAGGGCCCAGATCTGGGACGCGTGATCCCGAGTCGCGGTGCTGTGCTCGTCGAGCAGCCGCGCGATCTCGGTCGGCTCCAGCCAGCCGCGCTGCCGGGCGCTCGCGCTCAACAGGACATCGCGCGCATACCCCTGAAGTTCGCCTCGGAACCAGGACTCCAGAGGCACGCCGAAGCCCATCTTGGCGCGTCCGAGCAATTCGGGCGGGAGGTCGGGGGCCACCGTGTCGCGCAGGATGCGCTTGCCAACGCCGTCTCGCAGCTTGAAGCGTGTGGGCATGGTCGCCACGAACTCCATGAGGCGATGATCCAGGAGCGGGACCCGCGCCTCGAGCGAGACCAGCATACTGGTGCGGTCCACCTTGGTGAGGATGTCCTCGGGCAGATAGGTGCGCACGTCGAGATACTGGAGCGTGGAGACGTAGTCGGGCGGGTGCCCTTCGGCGGCCACTTCCCGAAACCACGCCATGCGGGAATCCGTGCCCAGCCGCGCACGCGTCTCGGTGGTGAGGAGACGGCCCACGGACCGGGTCCGGTGGGCGGTCATCATCCGAAAGTAGCGGTCCACCGGCGACTCGCCGCGAAGCTCGGCATAGCGCTGACCCCAGGCCCCCGTCGGGAGCAGGCGACCCGCCGCACGGAACACCGAGCGTGCGAGGAGACCGGGCATACGATCCAGCCGCTCGTGAAGGGCCTGGGCGCTGGCGTAGCGCCGGTACCCCGCAAAGTTCTCGTCGCCGCCGTCGCCGGACAGCGCCACGGTGACGTGCTCCCGTGTGATCTTGGCCACGTAGTAGGTCGGCAGCGCGGAGGAGTCCGCGAACGGCTCGTCGAACTGCCAGGCGAGCTGAGGCAGGATGTCGAGCGCCTCCGGCTTCACTACGAACTCGTAGTGATCGGTGCCGTAGCGCTGGGCCATCAGCCTCGCCCACTTGAGCTCGTCGTAGTCGCTCTCCCCGAAGCCGATGGAGAACGTGCGCAGCGGGGCCGCGCCTCCGCGCGCCATCATCGCCACCACCGTGCTCGAGTCGAGGCCGCCGGAGAGGAAAGCCCCGAGGGGGACGTCACTCACCAGGTGGCTCTGGACCGCGTCCTGGAGCTGCACGCGCAGCTCGGCTCCCCAGTCGGCCTCGCTGCGTCGCTCGTCGGGGACGAAGCGCAGATCCCAGTACCGCTCGACCCGCGGCTCGCCACCGTCGACGTCGAGCACGAGGACCGACGCGGGCGGGAGTTTACGAATCGCCCGGAAGATGGTGCGGGGACTCGGCACATAGTGAAACGCCAGATAGTCCCCGAAGGCTTCCCAGTCGAGGTCGCGGGGCACGGTGGGATCCTGGAGCAGGCTCTTCAGCTCGGATGCGAAGAGGAGCCGGCGCCCATCCCACGTGTAGACCATGGGCTTGATCCCGACGCGGTCACGGGCGAGCACCAGCCGGCGCCGGTGCCCGTCCCACAGCGCGAACGCGAACATCCCGCGCAGGTGCCCAACGCAATCGACGCCGTAGGCCTCATAGGCGCGCAGCAACACCTCGGTGTCCGACGTCGTGACAAACGTGTGGCCCAGGCCCTCCAGCTCGCGCCGCAGGTCGCGGAAGTTGTAGATCTCGCCGTTGAAGACCACGGCGATCTGCTCGTCGGCGTTGAACATCGGCTGGTCGCCCGTAGTGAGGTCGATGATGGCGAGCCGTCGGTGGCCCAGCCCCACGGGCCCGCGCACATAGACCCCCTGGCCGTCCGGCCCGCGGTGCGCGAGCACGCCGGTCATGGAGGCGAGGAGCGCCTCGTCGACGGGGGCACCGTCCGCGCGAAGGAGTCCCGCGATGCCGCACATGGTCAGGCCCTCGGCGGGGCAGGCCGCGGCCGCGAGAGCGGTAGCGCGCGCGACGGGGCGGAAGCGGGTGCAGGTAGCGCGGGGCCCCGAGGAGGTACCCGCACGGGGCCCCGAGGCGGCACGCGGCCCGGTACGACCACGGGCGCCGCCGGCGCCGCGTGCTCCTGAGCCAGCGCCTCCGCCACGAGGACCTTCAAGAGCGCGGTGATGGCGATGAGGTGGAAGAATAGGTCGAAGTACGACATGCTCAGGAACGCGCCCACGATCAGAAAGCCGAGAAGGCTGACCTCGATCATCTGCGCCATGTCGTGGTGCAGCTTGAGGGCGGGCCTCCGGCGGGTCTGGGACATGATGCGGCGAAGGGCGACGAGGCTGCTGACGATCACGCCCATGTAGAGAGCGAAGCCGAGGAATCCGTGCTCGGCCATGACCTGGAAGTAGATGCTGTGGGCGTCCTGCACGGTATTCCACTTCTCGTCCGGGGAGTAGGTGAGGTACACCGCCGGTGAGAACGGACGAAACCCTGCCCCGAAGATCGGATAGTCCTTGGCAAGGCGGTACGACACGAGCCAGGAGTTCAGCCGCATGTTGGCCGATTTGTCCCGCTCGTACGTCTGCACGGTGCCCATGCGGAGGAGCCACTGGTCCGGGAACACGGACTCGGCGATCGCCTGGCCGAACAGCGCGGCGACGATCGCAAGGGGTATGATGAGCAGCCGCATCTTGCTCTTGAGGAACATGAGGGGCATGATCACCGCCAGCCCGAGCACGGCGCCCCGGGAATACGTGAAGAGCACGGCGACAACGCTGAAGCCCATCACCACCCGTAGCCCCGTGCGTGCCCAGTAGCGGGGCTCATGGCGGCTCAGGAGCAGCAGGAGCGGGATCACCATGACGAGGGCCATGCCGATCTCGGTGTTGCCCGCGATGAAGCTCTCGGGCGGCCCGAGCACCTTGTTGGCCCCGCCCGTCCCGATGGCCCAGATGCCGCCCTTGAGACCGAAGAAGCCGATCGACAATGCGATCACGTAGAGGAGTATTCGGACGCGCTCCACGTCGCGGAAGAGCGTCATAGTCACAAACGTGATGAGCAAGATCTTGGAGACTTTATCGAGTTGATCCCAGGCGTCCGTCGGCTGGAGCGCGCCGAATGTCGAGAGCACGAAGATCGCCCACAGGGTGACGAGGAGGTAGACCGAAAGGGTACGGGGTAGGGGCCGGCGCTCCTTGCCCGCGAGCAGCACCAGCCCAGACAGGGTGGCGAGCGCGACCATCAAGGCCCAGGGCTGACTGTACGCAAAGTCCCAGGTGAGGCGATGGGGATTCATGTAGCCGATCCATGACCACACGAGCACGCCAATCCAGGGACGAAGGAAGCAAAATGGCAGCGAGCCCAAAATCGCCGCCGCAACGATGACATCCCGGTAGCTCACGCTGTTCCCCTAGCCTGGTCCATTCCTGTTAAGTGCCCATCAAAACTAGCAAACGCCGTGCCATGGATTGCCGCCTCAGGGCCACATGAGAAGCACCTGCTCGAGCCAGGCGATGACCTCATTCATCTGTCGAATCGAGGTGCTAAGGTATCCGGCGCGGAGGTTGCCCATCGGGGGCATGTGGTCGACGGGGCCGCGGGAGCGGTTCCAGGCGGCATTGGTCTTCTCGTACGCAAGGAGGAGTACAGGGTCCGCGAGCTTTTTGCGGCCCTTGAGGCCGAAGAGCCCATCCCGCGCGGCGCGAATGGCCACGTAGGCATTGCTGGCCGTCAGATGCGCCTCCGTCAGATCATCGGCGGGACCGGCTGCCTCGAATGCAGCGAGTGCTTTCTTCTCGAGCTCCAAGCCCATCTGGATCTGGCTCACGATGACCTTGGGGTCGGAGCTGACCTTGTTGTAGTACTCGGGCAGGGTGGTCTTCTGCGCTTCGCCAGGCGTCGACGCGAAGAAAAGCGCGGCGAGGGCGAGCGGCAGGGTCAGCGCGATCCAGTGACCTCTAGCCATGTTGGTCCCCTTTCGCGACAGCGGCCGACGGACTCGGCTCCTGCGCGGGCACGCCGGCGGCGGCCAGGACGCTGTCGTAGATCGATTGCACCATCTGCGCATGCTCGTCGGCCGAGAAGCGCCGCGTGGCCTCCCGCCGGGCCGCCTCCACGATGTCGGCGGCGAGCCGCGTGTCGTCGAGAAGTCGGTCGATGATCTCGGCCATGGCCGCGTCGTCGCGGGGAGGGACCAGGAACCCCGTGCGGCCGGACTCGATGATCTCGCGGGGCCCCCCGGCGTCGGTCGCGACGACCGGACGTCCTACCAGCATAGCCTCGACGATGACGCGGCCGAAGGGCTCAGGGTAAATGCTCGCGTGGACGACGACGTCGAGCTGCCGGAGCGCGTTCGGGACGTCCTGCACGAAACCGGTAAAGACGACACGGTCCGCAATGCCGAGCGATCGGGCCAGCGAGCGAAGCTCCTCGGCGTACGCTTCGCCACCGTGGGGCGCATCGCCGATGACCACGGCGCGGGCCGTCGGTCGTCGCTCGAGCACGCGGCGCGCTGCGCGGAGAAATACCGTCTGCCCCTTCCACTCCTGGAGCTGTCCGACGATACCGAAGTGGGGGACGCCGTCCGGCTTCTCAGGAAGCTCGTCGCCGGCGGGGCCGCCGAAATCACCGAGGTCCACCGGCGGGTAGATCACGCTCACCCGATCCGGCATGATGCCGAGCGCAAGGAGATCCTCGCGGGTCGCCTCGGAGTTGGCGACGTACCGTGAAGCCAGGGGTGCGAGGCGACGGACGAGCGCCGAGTGCCACTCCTTGCCGCGCTGATAAGCCACGAGCGGCAGCCCCAGCAGCCAGCAAATCAGCACCGTCGCGACGTCGAAGCCGTTGTTGTGATGGACGAGCCGTATTCCGCGGTGGCGGAAGACGCGCCGCAGTGCGAGCGCGTAGGGCAGCGTCACCCACGCGAGGTCGGCTAGCGCGGCCAGCCGCCGGAGCAGCCGCCCGCGGCCCGCCCACGCACCGTCCTTGATGCCTTTCCGGGGCACGATGCGGACGATGGGAATCGCGGGATCGAGTCGAGCGCGGAGATACGCCTCCTGCTCGGGCCGCGCCACGATCACGTGCGGGGCGAAGCGCTCGCGGTCGATTCGCTTGACGAGCGTGCAAAGACTCATCGTGGAGCCGGCGAGGCCGATGCTCGCCTCGACGAGGGCGAGTGGAACGGGTCGCGCAGCGGTCATGGCCCTCCTCGCAGAATCTCGGCCAGGCGTGGCTTCAGGCGCTCGACGTCGTGCTGCTGCTCGACGTGCGCGCGTCCCTCACGCCCCATGGCCGGCCATTCGGCCGCGCGGTCGAGCATCCCCTGAAGGGCCGCGGCAAGAGCGGCGACGTCGCCGGGCTGGACGAGAACGGCGGAGCGCCCTTCCCGCACCATCTCGGGCACCCCGCCAACCCGAGTGGCGACGACGGGGAGGCCCGTGGCCTGGGCCTCGAGCAGCACGTAACCCGCCTGCTCCATCAGACTGGGCAAGAGGAAGAGATCGGACTCGTCGAGCCAGTGCATCACCTCGGGCGTGGTCCGAGCGCCGAGCAACTCCACGGTATCGCCCACCTTCAGCTCGCGAATCAGCTCGGCGAGCCGCCCCGACAGGGGCCCATCGCCGATGATTCGGTACTCCACCCGCAAGTGCGGGTTCCGCCCCTGCAGACCGGCCACCGCGCGGATTCCGTGCTCGAGCCCCTTCTTCTCGACGAGGCGCGCCACCGTGACGATGCGCAGCCGCTCGGGATCGAAGCGGCGCTCGCGGAATGGGATATCACCCACCCCGATCACGTGCCGGTACGTGACAATCTTGGCGTCGTCGAAGCCATAGCGGCGGAGGGTTGCGCGGCCGTAGCAGTCCGTCTGCACGATGAACGCGTCCGCACGATTCCGCAGGAGGGCGAGGACGGCCACCCCAAGCTCGTCACCTAGGTCGTAATCGTCGCCGCCGAACCGGTTCACGAAGCGCGTGCCCGGAAAGAGATCCTTGAGCACGATGAAGTCCATCCCGTTACCGCCCCAGAAGCAGTAAATGACATCATAGCGCCGGTCGAGGAACGGGGCGGCGAACAGCACATTGTTGAGCACCGCGTAGGCGCTGCCGTACCGCGCCAGGTTGAGACAACGGAGCATGGCACCGGGATGCCGCGGAAAGGCGGCGGCGAAGACCCGGAGCGCGCGCCCGAGCCGCGCGAGCCGGCCCGCGGGCAGGTCGTAGTAGCGCGTACGCGCGAGGAACCCGTACCGGTGCACGTCGGGCTGCACCGATGCCTCGCGGGGATTGCGCCGTGCGTAGATGTCGATCTCGTGGCCAAGATCGGCCAACCCCGTCAACTGGCGGAGGATGAACGTTTCCGACAGCTTAGGAAACCCGCCGAGGATGACCGCGATCTTCACGCCGACGCTGCTTCCGGGGCGAAGCGGGGGTGGCGGCCGGAGAGGGTGTCGCGTAGCCAGGTCGACAACGTGGCCACCACCAGCAGCGGCCAGGTGGCGTTGACTCGGCGAGCGAGATGGTCGGCGAGCAGCCCCTGAAGATACGGCGCGTCAAAGAGGTCGCCCGGTACCGCGGCGTCGTCCGCGAAGGTTTCGGCGAGCCGCGTGCTGAGCGCGGGGCGTCGCCGGATCAACTCGCCCATGTTAGGCCAGGAGCCCTGCGTGTAGGCAGGGTCGGGCGGCGGGGACTCCCGCCGCAGTCCGAGACGACGCAACGCCCCCTCGGCGCGCTGGCCCAGGTACTCCACGAGGTAGTGGGTGCCGGGGGCGAACCCGGTATTCGCGTCCGGAATCCGGGCGAGCCGGGCATCCAGCCGCCCGAGCGCCCCTTTGTAGACCCGCGCGTCCAGGCGGAGCCGAGGCGGGATGCGAAGGTGCTGGTCGAGGATCTCGTTGTCGAGGGCCACCGTACAGTCACGATAGAAGTGGCGGATGCTGAGCACGTTGAGGAACGCGCCGAAGCGGGTCGCCATCATGTTCATGCGGAGGTACTCGCAGCGCTGAGCCGGGGTGGGGGCATGGTCGCGCGCTCGCTCGAGGAGCCCTCCCACGACGGCGCGCACGTCGTCGTCGAAGGCCTGTCGGCTACCCGCGGGCACGAGCCGGCGAGTGGCGGGGTGGCCCCACAGGCTGTTGCCCGTCGTCTGGAGGGCGATCTCCGTCAGCGCGTCGCGAGAGATCGCCGGGTCGATCTCGAGCAGAGCGTGGCGGTTGAGGGACCAGCCGCCCAGACGCAGGCGACGGGCGGGCAGCGTTTCACCCTTGAGGAGGAGGTCGAAGCCGTAGCCGCTCAGGAGCTCGGTGACATGCACGGGCAGCGCACCGCGCAGTGCCGCGAAGTGGGCGTTGTCGAATCGGTAGGCGCCGTCGCCCAGCGCGGTGCCCAGGTCCAGCAGATGCTCGTAGAAGTCCGGAGACCGGCGCACAAAGAGCTGGGGCAGTCCCCGCTCGCGGGCGATCGTCCGCGCCACGCCCAGCTCGGCGTTCTCCCAGTCGCCGAGTGTAACGGCCAGGTTGGGCCGCGCCACCGCGACGATCGCGCGCGAGTCCAGGCCGCCGCTGAGCAGCACCGCGGTGCCGCGTCCACCGTCGGTGCCCCGGCGAATCGCGCCACGCAGCGCGTCGGCCAGCGCTTCGACATGCTCCGCCTCGGACACGCCCGCGTCCTCCTGATAGCGGAGCTCCCAGTAGCGGCGCACGGACACCTGGCCGTCGTCGCAGCAGAGCGCCGCGGCGGGCGGCAGCGTCCGCACGCCCTCGAGGAAGGTGCCCTCCGTCAGGATCGTCTGGAAGACCAGGAACTGGCGGATCGACGAGACATCGAGGCGCGGCGACGCACCGCTCAGCTCTGCCACTGCGCGGACCTGGCTGCCGAACGCCACACGGCCTCCCCCCGCCCGATAGAAGAGGGGATGGGAGGCGCAGCGGTCATTCACGACGAGCAGACGATGCTCCCGCCCGTCGTGCACGATCGCGTTGAATCGACCGTTGAGCCGGGCGAAGGCGGCCAGGCCCTCACGCTCGTGGAGCGCAAGCGCGGCCTCGGCGGAAGCCGCGGCGCCCGTGTCGGGCGCAGGCAAGAGCCGGCCATGGAGCAAGAGGACGGTGGCACGCGCGGGGTGCAAGGTGGGCGCGGGAGGCGGATCGAAGGGGAGGTGCACGCGGGCCACGCAGAGCGGGCCTTCGCACCAGAGGTCGACCCGACCGTCGCCCGAGTAGTCGAGACCGCGGGCGGCCGACAGCACCGCCGCACGATCTTCCGCGCTCACCGGGCCAGACACGAACAAGCCGACGAGGCCCGCCATCAGGCCTTCTCCCCCCGCGAGTTCTCGGCCGCGGACTTCGGGTCCGGCTGGCGGCGGCGCCAGCCCGCCCTGAGCTCACCCCAGAACTGACCGAGCGCACTGTGCAGCGCCAGCTCGCGGGCGAAGGCGTCGCGCCGACGCAGGCCGGCCGCGCAGAGCCACGCGCCGAAGTTCCACGCTACCCGTCGATAGGTGTACCAGCGCACGCGCAGCAGAGCCCGCCGCGCGGGCGGCGCCACGCGGAGCCCCTCGCCCTCGGCGTCCTCGAAGCGTAGGCGCCGGAAATGGCGTCGGGTCATGCGTTCCGCGGGAATGCGATGCCAGACCGTCAAGCGCGGGTCGTAGAAGACTCGGAGCCCGCGCGCGACCGCCCGGCGTACGAGGTCGGTGTCCTCGCCGCCGTAGAGCTTGTCCTTGATACGCCCGAACCGCGTATCGAAGCCCCCGAGCTCGAGGAAGGCATGCCGAGCGATGGCGGCATTCGCGGTCCAGATCGGGGGATAACTCATGTCGCAGCGGATGCGCGCTGGCTCGCCGTGGGCGAGGATTCCGAGGTGCGTGTGGCGATACTGTCGCTCCTCGAGCCACCGCGTGACCCAGGGAGGGACCGGCGCCGCCCAGCGGGGCATCACCCGGCCGCCCAAGACGTCGGCCTCGTGCTCCTGGAAGAGGTCGACCAGCGTCTGGATCCAGTCCTCGGGGGGCACCACGTCGTCGTCGGTGAAGGCGACAAGCCGTCCACGGGCATGGTCGACGCCGGTGTTGCGCCCGAACGCCACCCCCTGCCGGCCCTCGAAGAGATACCGGACACGCGTCGACGTCCCCGCCGACGCCTTCGCCACCACCGCGGGCGTGCGGTCGCTGGAATTGTTGTCCACGACGATGACCTCCCATCGCGTGGTCTCGGCCACCCGCTGAGCGGCGAGCGCCTCGAGGCAGGTCGCGAGCAGGGAAGCCCGGTTGTACGTGCTGATCACCACACTCACGTCCATGGCGTCGATGTCGTCGCCTGCGGTCACGTCCCCCTCCGGTGAACCGCCACTCACGAGGGTCGACTCCCGTTCGACTCCCAGTGATGGGGGTAGACCACGTGGCCGCTCACCTCCCGGGTGGCGAGGCTGGGCCCGTCCACGCTGAACGACATCGCGTGCGACCGAAAATCGTAGAAGCGCTGGATCCGCTCGTCGAGGACGGACACCGTGACCTTGTACATGCCGCGCGTGAAAATCACCGGGTCGAGAACGAGGCGAACCACGCCGGTGCGATGCGTGAGGTCGAGCTTCACCCCGCCCAGTCGAGAGGTCAGGCCGCCGAGTGCATGCCCGTTGACGTTCTCGAAGGTGATCCCAATCACGGGATCGCTCACCGGAGCCATCACCTCGTACTCCACGTCGATGGTGGCTCGGGCGCCGTAGACGAGTGGCTCCCCCGGATCGCTCCGGTGGTTCCGTACCACGATCGCGCCGATACGGATCGGCGCGGTGGCATCGAGAGTCGGGGTTCCCCCGGTGCCAGCTCTCTGAGGCTGCACCGCCTGCAGGTACTGTTCGACGATGGCCTCGGGCTCACCCTGCGCCCGCACCGTGCCCCGGTCCATCCAGATGACGCGGTCGCAGTGCTGGACGATGTTGGTCATGTTGTGGCTGACCAGGATGATCGTCTTGTCCTGCTCGCGTAGCTCCGCGAGCTTGTTCAGGCATTTCGCCTGGAAGGCGGCGTCACCCACCGCGAGCACCTCGTCCACGAGCAGGATGTCCGGGTTGATATGCGCGGCCACGGCAAAGCCCAGCCGCACCGCCATGCCCGACGAGTAGTACTTGATCGGAGTGTCGATGAAGCGCTCGATCTCCGCGAAGGAGACGATACGCTCGAACTTCTCCTCGACCTCTGCCCGGGTCATTCCCATGATGGCGCCGTTGAGGAACACGTTCTCCCGACCCGTGAGATCGAAGTGGAATCCCGCGCCGACCTCGATGAGCGCACCGATCTTGCCCACCGCGGAGAATCCTCCCTTCGTGGGCACCGTCACCCGCGACAAGATCTTCAGCGTCGTGCTCTTGCCCGCTCCATTCGATCCAATGAGGCCCACCGATTCGCCCCGTCGGATCTGGAAGTTCACGTCTCGCAGAGCCCAGAAGAAGTCGGGCGACGTTTCTTCTGTATGACGCACGCGGCGGCGGACCCGGCCGATGGCCTCGCCAAGCGATAGAAAGTGCCAGCCCCGGCGGAGCCGATAGCGCTTGGAGACCTGGTCGAATCCGAGGACGATGTCACTCACGTCGGCTCCTAGATCACGTCCGCGAACGTGCGCTCGGCGTGCTTGAATGAGGTGTAGGTCACACCGAGGAGCGCGAGGACGAAGATGAGCACCATCCCGAGCCGCGCCAGGTCCGGGGTCCGACCGTAGAGGATCGCGCCCCGATAGCCATCGATGATGGTCGCCATGGGATTGAGCATGTACAGCTCCTGGAGGTTCTCCGGCACGACCGCCAGCGGGTAGGCCACCGGGGTCGCGAACATCCAGAGCTGGAGTCCCAGGGTGAGGGCGTGTCCGATGTCCCGGAAGTAGACGTGCACCGCGGAGGTGAGGCAGATCAGGGCGAAGGTGAACAGGACCTGCACTCCGAGAAGGACCGGCACCCACAGCAGCGTCCATGTCACCGTCGCCTTGTAGATGACCATGAGCGCGCCCAGCATGACGCAGGCGATGGCGAGGTCGAGACTCGCCGAGAGCATGACGGCGAGGAGCAGCGTCTCCCGGGGAAAGTAGATCTTGCGGACGAGGTTCGAGTTGGCCGTCATCGACAGGGAGCCCTGCGAGACGGTCGTCGAGAAGTAGGACCAGAAGATCAGCGCACTGTAGGAGAAGAGGGGATATGGCGTGCCGCCTGTGGGAATGCGCGCGACCCGATCGAAAACCAGCGTGAAGATCACCATGAGCGACAGCGGCTGGAGCACCGCCCACGCCGCGCCCAGGGCGGTCTGTTTGTAGCGCGCCCGGATGTCCCGCCGGGCGAAGCTCAAGATCAAGTAGGAGTACTGCGCGAGCTCCCGCAGGGGATTCGGCGTCATTTGGTCTCCAGGGTGAATCCCGGGTCGCCCGGTCGCCTGACGCCTCGGAAGCGGCGCGCGACCGTCGACACGAGGCGCTCAGGCAGGAGAAGGGCGGCGAGATAGGGCAGCACACGGTGCGCCCGGCGGCTTGCGGCGAGAAGGCGAAGCTGGTACCGGAGCGCCCACGCCAAGCGGCCGCGACGGCCTAGGTAGTACGCGTCGCGTGCGAAGTCGTTGGCATCGCCGGCCATGCGCGCCTCGAGCGCGGGGCGCATCGTCGGCGGCGCGATGCGCGCGTGCTTCCGCATGACCCCAAAGGTGTCCAGCGCCCAGGCGAACTGCCGCGAATGGTACGGCCCGGAGAGGCTCCCTTCCAGCAGCCGGTACCCTACGAGGTCGCCGCGCATGAAGGCCGCCGGATAGCGCGCGGCGATGCGCAGGGCCAGTTCCACATCCGCCACCATCTTGATTCGCTCATCCCATGCCCCCACTGCCCGGTACACCGACGCGGGAATCATCATCTGCGAGGGCGTGTTGAAACAGTGCCTCCGGATGAGGGCCCGGTAGGGTTCGAGGAGTATCGCAGGCTCGGACGTCGCCGCAAGCCGCCTGCCGATATCGCCCCAGATGAGGCCGGGGATCGTCGGCATGCCCTCGCCGAACATGTGCCCGTTGGCGACGATCATGCCGGCCTCCGGGAAGCGCCTGGCGACCTCCACCTGGCGGGCGATCTTGTCGGGATGCCACAGGTCGTCGCCATCCAGGTGGGCCACATATTCGCCGCGCGCCTCAGTGATTCCGGAGTTGCGGGCGGCGGAGGCGCCGCCGTTCGCGCGCGCGATCAGGCGGACGCGGTCACCGAAGGCCATGCAGCGCCGCCGTGTGTCATCGGTTGAGCCATCGTCGACCACGATGGTCTCCAGGTTCGGATAGCCTTGGCCGAGCACCGTTTCTATCGCGGGGGCCACGAAAGAGGCCTGATTGTGAAAGGTCACGACGACGCTCACGAGTGGATCCATCAGCGCGCCCCGGGGACCGGATCGGCCGGATCGCGCGCCGGGCTGAGCGGCGGGACCAGGGCGCGCGGATCGAAATTGCGTGGCAAGGTCCAGAACTCATATGCGAGCCCCAGATCGTACGCGAGGCGCCGGGCGATGGCGAAATCGAGGCCCCGACCGAACCGAAGCGTTGACAAGGCGACCTTGCCCGCGCCGCGGAGCAGGGTACCGTAGAGGTAGCGGGGCACCCCCGCGACCGTCGGCACCCCCCTAGGGCGGCCGGTCATCCGGGCGTTACTCCGGCCGACCCAGAAGGTCCAGCGCAGGGAGAATCGCCGCGACAGCCGCTCCTGGTGGACAGGGTTCTGCACCACGGCCTGAGCGACGTACCAGAGGCGCTCGCCCCCCAACCAGAGCCGGCGAACGAATTCGGTGTCCTCCGCGCGTTGCACCGCGCTCCCGGGCCCGAGATCCTCTCGGAAGAGGCCGTAGCGTTCGAAGGCTCGCCGACGGAACGCGAAGTTCACGCCGAGCGGCGGAGTCTGAAAGGGCTTGATCTCGAAGTCGGCGTCCCCGTGCTCGTAGTTCACGATACCGTGCCCGACCGGCGGGGAGTCCCCGAGGGCGGGCGCACGTCCCGCGAAACCGATGGCCTCGGGATGCTCGGCGGCGGCGCGCTGGAATGCGCGGAGCCATTGGGGCTGGACCACGGCGTCGTCGTCCGTGAAGGCCAGGAGCTCGCCGCGCGCCGCCAGCAGGCCGAGGTTCAGCGCCCGCGACTTGCCGCGGCGCGGCTCGCAGATAGGCCGGAGGGGTAGCCTCCCTTGGTCAGCCACGCGCCCGAGCAGGGTCGGCGTGGCATCGGACGAGCCGTTATCGATCACGATCAGCTCCCAGCCTCCCTCTGGCGCTTGCACGGCCTCGAGTGAGCGCAGCTGCGCCTCGAGCTCGGGCCCGCGGTTTCGGGTGGCAATGAGAACGGAGATCATCGGCCCGCGCTCCGCTTCGGGTAGCGCCGCCGGTACCACCCCATGAACAGCCCCAGCTCCCAAAAGAAGTCGATCTGGCGCCGCAGCGAGCGCGGCGCCATTGCGAACTGGAGACCGTGGTGCGCGAGCCGCGGATACATCCAGCGCGGCAGGCCGAACAGCCGCCGGCCCGTCGGCTCGGGGAGGAACGCCACTCGGCCCTGCGCGTATCCGTAGATCCAGCGCCAGAAGTACGACTGGCGCATGCGCTCGCGGGGCACGTAGTGACGCACGAAGATGGCGGGGTCATAGAAGACGACGCCGCCGGCCTCCAGGACACGCCGGATGAAGTCACTCTCGTCGCCGCTGAACAATCGCTCGGAGGTTCGCCCCACGTCCACGCTGAACGCGCCGACCCGATCCACCGTCGAGCGACGGAAGATCATGTTCCCGCCCCAGATCTTGGGACGGTCCCTGAACGGCAGGCTCAGCCGCTTCGATGTCTCTACCGCCATCAAGCCGAGGTAGTCGTAGAACTCGTGGTTGTCGAGGAGCCATGGCGGTGGCGGCACCTCCCAGCGGGGAAGGATGCGTCCCCCCACCATATCGGCCTTCTCGCGGTCAAGCGTGACCAGGGCCGTGGCCAACCACCCCTCGTCGGGCTCGATATCGTCGTCGATGCACGCGAACACCTCGCCCTTGGCCGCGCCGAGCGCCGCGTTGCGCGCGTAGTTCGCGCCCGGCCGGGTCTCGAGGACCTGGCGTACGCCTCGCGGGGCGGTCTGGGCGTGCCGGCGCACCACCTCGGGCGTGTCGTCGGTGCAGTTGTTGTTGGCGACGACGATCTCCCATTCCAGCCCGGACGGAAGGCGTTGCCGACCCAGCGCGGTCAGCGCGCGATCAAGAAGCCCGGCCCGCTGATGGGTGGGGATGAGAACGCTGATCATTCCACCGTGACGCTCTTGGCCAGGTTGCGGGGCTGATCGACGTCGAGCCCTCGCAGCGCGGCCACGTGGTAGGCGAGGAGTTGCAGCGGCACCGCGGAGACCATGGGAGCGATCAGATCGGGCGCGGCCGGCATCGTCACGGTTGCGGCTGCGATGCGGCCCACCTCGTGGTCGCCGGGATGGCAGATCGCGATCACGCGGCCGTCGCGGGCGCGCACCTCCTGGAGATTGCCCATCATCCGCTCGTACGTGGCGTCACGGGGCACCAGGGCCACCACCGGCATGTTCTCATCGATGAGGGCAATCGGCCCGTGCTTCATTTCACCGGCGGCGTAGCCCTCGGCGTGGATGTAGGAGATCTCCTTGAGCTTGAGCGCGCCCTCGAGCGCGAGGGGATAGTGCAGCCCGCGCCCGAGATAGAGGACATTTGGATAGCGGACCAGGTCCTGCGCCAGCGCCGCGACCTCACGATCAACCGTGAGCGCGTCCTCGATGAGGCGCGGCGCCTCCAGGATCTCCTCCGCGCGCTTGCGCGCGTCGGCGCCCGAAAGATACCCGCGCTGCTCACCGAGAGCCAGCGCGACCAGATAGCAGGCGGCGATGGTGGTCGTGAAGGTCTTGGTCGACGCGACCCCGATCTCCGGCCCGGCCTGGGTGTAGACCACGCCGCTGGACTCGCGGGCGATGGCGGAGCCCACGACGTTCGTGATGGCGAGCACCGGCGCCTGGCGAGCTCGCGCCGCCCTGACCGCGCCCAAGGTGTCCGCGGTCTCGCCCGACTGCGAGATGGCGATCACGAGCGTCCGATGATCGAGCACGAGGTCTCGATAGCGGAACTCGGAGGCGACATCCACCTCGGCGGGGAGCCCGGCCATGCGCTCTACCATGAAGCGACCCACCAATGCGGCATGGTACGAGGTGCCGCACGCGACGACGATGACGCGCTCGAGACGGTTGGAGACGCCCGCGTCCAGGCGGGCTTCGGGCAAGGACACCACCGAGCCGTCGACGAAGAGACGGCCCCGCAGCGAGTCGGCCACCGCCCGGGGTTGCTCGTGAATCTCCTTGAGCATGAAGTGGCGATAGCCGCCCTTCTGCGCCATCGCGGCGTCCCAGTCGATCCGCGTGGGCGCCCGCTCGACACGGCGGCCGTCCCGGGTCATGAGCTCGGCACCGGTGCGTGTGACGCGCGCGAGCTCGCCATCCTCGAGAATGACCACGTCCCTCGTGTACGGAAGGATGGCCGGGATGTCGGAGGCGAGATAGGCCTCGCCAGTGCCGAGCCCCACCACTACGCTGCCTGCCCCCAGCTTGGCCGCGACGATCTCGTGCGGATGCGCGCGCGAGAGGACCGCGACCGCGTAGGCTCCTCGGAGCTCGGCGAGGGCGGCCCGGCAGGCCTCCCGCAGGTCGAGGCCGGATCGGAGCCGACCCTCGAGAAGGTGTGCGATGACCTCGGTGTCGGTCTCGGAACGGAACGTGTGCCCGTCGGCGAGGAGCCGAGCCTTGATCTCGGCGTAGTTCTCGATGATGCCGTTGTGGACGACCACCAGCCCGCCCGTGCAGTCGGCGTGGGGATGCGCGTTCGCCTCGGACGGACGCCCATGGGTGGCCCAGCGGGTATGCCCCAGCCCGGTCGAGCCCGCGGCGGGCTCCTGTCGGAGACGCGCTTCGAGGTTTCCGATCTTGCCGGGGCTACGGCGGACCAGAATCCCGCTACCATCCAGCACGGCGAGCCCGGCAGAGTCATAGCCCCGGTACTCAAGGCGCTTGAGCCCGTCGAGGATGACCTCCGTGGCGTCCAACTCTCCGACGTATCCGATGATTCCGCACATGGGTTGGGGGGTCTCCGTGCCCTAGTCGCGTTGCGCCAATCGGTACCACGCGAGCTTGAGGGCGAACGTGGGCAGGTGGTGCTCCCACGGTCCGCCGCGGCGCAGCTCCCAGGGATTGGTCTTCGGGGTATTGAGGCCGAAGCGGGTCGTCACCGCGCAGGTGAACCCAGCCTCACGCACGAGTCGCTTGACCGTCTCGGTATAATCCTCGGCGCCTCCGTTGGGATACGCGAAGGCGCGAGGGGCGGTGCCGCAAGCGGACTCGATCATGGTCCGGGCGCCGAGGATCTCTGTCCACGCGCGCTGGGGGCTCACCCGCGACAGGATCGGGTGGTTGACGGTATGCGCTCCGACGGTGAAGCCGAGGCCGCGAAGCGCGTGCACGTCGTCCCAGGACAGCATCAGATTCTTGAACGAACGCTGGTCGGTGACACCGAGCGCCACGAGGAGGGCTTCCAGCTGCCGGTGCCGCTCCTCGTCGGGCACGCGCTTGAGATGCTCCAGCGCGCGGCCCATGGCGCAGAGGCGGGCCGGCACGTCCGCGAGGTCGAAATATTCGCCCCAAGGAGTGCCCACCGACGTCGCCACGCTCCTCTTGAGCCCATGGGCGAGTCGGTCAAACCACGGCACCTCGGCGGTTCCGACGAAGCCCGTGGCCAGAAAGATTGTGGCGGGCAGCCCGAGCCGCGACAAAATCGGTGCGGCGTGGGTGAGATTGTCGCGGTAGCCGTCGTCGAACGTGATGGCGAGCGCGTTGCGCGGCAGGCCGCCCCGCTCCAACCGCTCCACCAGCTCCTCGACGGGCAGCACGCGATAGTTGCGCGCGACGTGACGCATCTGGCGCTCGAACACCGCCGTGGGCAGCGCCCTGAAAAACGGGTCCGCGTCGTCGTTGACCCGGTGATAGCTGAGAATCGGGAACGCCGGCGTCCGGCGCACATGGCCCACGGCACGGGTGAGCGGCGCGAGCGCGCCCGAGTGGTGCAGGCCCGCCGCGGCCAGGCGCACGAGCGAGAGCCTGCGGGAAGGGGTCATAGCGCGCGCCCCTCGAGATGGTGGCGATGCCAGAGGTGCAGCATCAACACCGTCCAGACCTGATCGCCGTAGTACGGCGTCACATCGGCCTCGTGCAGCGCGAAAAGTCGTTCGATCGCTCCGGGCCGGAAGTAGCCGAGTCCGCGCGCCCACGGCGAGAGCAGGCTCTCGCGGGCCAGGTCACGAAAGCCTCCGTGCGACTTCAGCCAATCGCTTGTGGGGATGCCGAAGCCGTGCTTCCGCTTCCCCAGGATCTCCGCGGGCAGCAAGGAGCGGAAGGCCCGTTTGAACAGGTAACGCTTCTCCAGGCCTCGCACCTTGAAGTCGGCCGGAAGGGTGGCCGTGAACTCGACCAGCGGCCGGTCGAGGAACGGGAACCGGACGTCGATCCCGGCCCGCTCGGCGGTGCGCGTCACCTTGACGAGGTCGTTGTCGCCTAGGGTCACCTTGATGTCCATGTACATGATGCGGTTCAGCTCACTGGATGCCTGGGCCCCGTCGAAGTGCCCCTCGACGATGCGCCACGGACCCTCGGGATTCACCGCAGCGACGAGGTCCGGCGCGAGGAACTCCCGGCCTTCCTGCGCCATGAAGAAGGAGTAAGAGTAGAGCCGGCGGGGGGTGGAGAGACTGGCGCGGCGAACGTACCGGCGAGCCTTCCCAAAGACCCCGGCATCGGGCAGCGCGCGCAGGAGCGGCTCGATCAGACCTCGGCGGGCGAACGCGGGGAACCGCTGATAGCGGGAGAACACGCGATCGCTGGCATACCGCTCGTTGCCTCCGAAAATCTCGTCGCCACCGTCGCCTGCCAGCAGCCGGCGCACGCCATGATCGCTGGCAAGGCGGGCGCAGAGGTAGGTGCCGAGGGCGGAGTTGTTGCCGAACGGCTCATCGTAGGCGTCGACGATCGCGCCCATCGAGGCCAGTGCCTCGTCCGCGGTCACGATGTGCTTCTCGTGGCCGGCGTTGAAGTGCCGGGCCGCGACGTCCGCGTAATGAAGCTCGTCGAACCGTTCCTCCTGGAAGCCGATGGAAAACGCCGGCACCCGCTCGCCGGTGAGCTTCGCCATATAGCCGAGCACGGTGCTGCTGTCGGTGCCCCCGGACAGGAAGGCGCCCGTTTCCTTGGCGGGTCCACCCTCGAGCGCGGCGCCCACCGCCTCTTCGACGTGGCGGGCCGTCGCCGCCATCGCCTCGCGGAGCCCGATTCGCTGCTCGGGGTACGCGAGATCCCAGTACGGCTCGACCGCGACGGCGCCCGCGCGAACCGTCAAGACATGACCGGGCGGCAAGCGGCGCACGCCCTTCCAGATCGACGCCGGCGCGGCGACCACGCGGACGTTCAGGTAGTCATAGACCACCTGCGGATCCGCCTCCGCGGCCACTCCGGGCATCGCGAGGAGCGCGCTCGGACGCGAGGCGAAGGCCAGCCCGTCGGGCGTCGACGCGTAGTAGAGCTGTTTGATGCCGAAGTGATCCACGCCGAGCCAGAGCGTGTCCTGGCGGGGATCCCAGAGTGCAGCCGCAAAGGCTCCGCGGAGGTGACGGAGCAGCCTCTGCCAGCCTTCCAGCTCGTAGAGGCGCCCCAGCACCTCGCATCCCGGCGTCAGGCCGGTGAGCGCCCGCAGCTCGTCTAGGTTGACGAGATCCAGGTCGGCGGCGGCGATGGCGGTCTGATAGCGCTTTGGCGCCTTGCCGCCTGCGCCCGCAACGAAGCCGACGCTCCCCGACGTGAGCATGAGGGGAGCGGCCGTAACGCCGCCCCGCGTGGCGATCGCTTGGAGCAACGCGCCGGTCACGGGCTGGCCGTGATCGCGATGGATGACGCCGCCGAGGAAGCTCATGCGAAGCGGTCCCGGGCCCGGCGAACGGCGGGGCGAACACGGGTATCGAGAATGTGGAGCAACCGGCCGTAGGCGGTGGGTCGGTACATCATGAAGTGCGCGCCCTCGTGAGTCCCGGTAGCCCAGCGCATCTTGTACTCGTTGAGCCCGGGTCCCATGTCGTACTCGTGCACGCCGCCGCGTTCGAAGAGCGCCCGCGCGATGGCGAAGTTGAGCGCGCTTCCCGGCGACGCGTCGCGAAGCGCGGGATCGAAGTCGGCCCGGAGCGCGTTGACCCGGCCGGCATGGCGCAGCTGATACTCCATGGCCACGAGACGGCCGTCGAGCCGCAGTGTCCACAGGGCGAGCCAACCGCGCGCGGACGCTCGGCGCGTGAGGGCCACGAAGAAGCCGTGCATGTTCGGCATGGTCGCGATGGCCACGCCGCGTTCGCCCTTCCAGCTGCGGCGGCTCAACTCCAGCATCTCACCGAAGAGCGGGCCGTCGGCGTCGACCGTCACGTGCTCCTCGATGCGCACTTCGCCCGCGCGCTCCAGCCGGTTCTGGATGTTGCGGCATGTCTTCTTGAACCGCTGGCTCGTGCCCTTCCAGAATGCCTCCCAGTCGCCTGCGATGGCCACGTACGGCGACAGCGAGCGCTCCGCGCGCCGCCACGGGAAGTGACCCGGGAGCGCGGACTCCAGCTCCTTGACGATCGGCGACGCGGCGGGCAGCTTCTGCAGGCTCGTCACGTCCCAGTCCCGCCGGGCCGCGAGGTACTCGATGAGGGCGGCGGCGACCGGCCGGGCCGGCCCGTCGAGCAGCACGTCGATGTAGGGCGTGTCCGGGCACTCGAGGAGGGCCAGTCGCCGCACCGGGATGCCGCGCTGCCGCTCCTTCCACCGCATCAACGGCACCGCCGCCATAAGCTGGCCACCATTCTCCACCAGCAGCACCTCGGGCCGGCGGGCCGGGCCCACCGCGGGCCAGCAGCAGGCGAACCAGTCGTGGCTGAGGAACGGCGACGTCTGGCCGGTGCGCTCCGCGAGATCGGCCCACGCGCCTGCGAGCGATTGGAACTCCGCCTCAGTCTCCACTCGCCGGATCCGCAGACTCACGGCTGGGGCGCCTCAATGCCCGAGGCGCCGCCCGCTGCGGAGCACGCGGGCGACCCGGTGGCTCGATGGCCGGCAGCGTCGACCACGAGCGCCTCGACCCGCTCGAGCAGCGCGGGCCACGCGTGCTTGCGCTCGACGAAGTCGCGCGCACGCTCGGCCAGGCGACCGCGGCCCTCTCGATCTGCGAGAAGCCCGACCACGACGGCGGCGAAGCGTACCGGGTCGTCCTCCACGAGCAAATGCTCGTGCGGCCGGGCCTCGAGCCCCCGCGCAGCGGCGCTGGTCGCCACCACCGGCACCCCCTGCGCCATCGACTGGAGCACCTTGTTCTGGATCCCGCGCGCGATCCGCAGCGGCGCCACGCACACCGCGGACTGGCGATAGAACGGGCGGACATCAGGCACCGCGCCAGTGACGGTCACGCCGGGAAGCTCGGCGAGGCGACGGACGCCCGGGGACGGGTTGAGGCCCACGATGAGAAAGCGAGCGTCGGAGATGGCGCGGCGCACCGTCGGGAAGATGTCACGGCAGAAGTGCTCAACCGCGTCCACGTTCGGCAGATAGTCCATCGCCCCGGTGAAGATGACGGTCGGGCTATCCGCGGGCGCCGCGTAGCCGTCGAGGTCCACCCCGTTGGGAATAACCGCCGTGCGGGCCCAGGGCGCGAAGCTCCGCAAGAGGGCTTCCTCGGCGGCGGTGGCGAGAATGCAGCGGTGCCCCCACCGCACCGCCTCCCCCTCGAAAGCCTGCAGCCGCCGACCTTCCAACCGGTACGCCCACGAGCGCGGGGCGCGCTGGGCCGTCGCGTACTGCGTCCACTTATCCGAGTCCACGTCCACGAAGTCCATGATCACGGGGAGGCCGGCGCCACGCACGTACTCCACCATGGGCGAGGACGACACGTAGATCGCGTCGTAGCCGGCGCCGCCCAGCCGGCGCCGCACGCGGTGCGCCAGACGGCGGGAGTGGAAATACGCGATGCTGAGCGAGCGGCCGAACGCCAGCGCCGCGGCCCCACGCGCCAGCGCCGCGGGCTTCCAGAGCCCGCCCCACTCGAGATCCGCGACCGACTCGCGCAGGGCCTCTAGCCCCGACCGATCGCCCGCGTCGTCGATGACGAACCCGAGCGTCAGCTCGTGGCGCGTGGCGAGATGTCGAGCGACCCGATAGGCCCGCACCTTGTCCCCTGTGTGGGGGGGATAGGGGATGCGGTGCGCGAGCATGAGAATGCGCATGGGTCAGGCGAGGTCCGCCCTCGCGGTGCGGCCGGTCGCGCCGGCCGACGGCAGGAGGGGCGCCACCCTTTCCACCATCTCCACCAGCCGCGCCGTGGTGACGTCCCACGCGAACCGGGCGCGGACGAACGCCGCCGCGTGCCCACCCATCTCGGCGCGCAGCGTGGGATTGCCGAGGAGCTGGGCGATGGGCTCGCCGCACGCGTCCACGGCGGGCGCGACCAGGAGGTCGGCCCCGGGCCGGGCACCCAGATCGTCGGCCGTGTCGGCGGCCGTCACGACGGGCAGGCCCGCGCACATCGCCTCGAGAATTGCGGTGGGCGGGCTGACTTCCGATGGAAACGGCGCCACCGCCAGGGCGGCCCGGTGCAGGAGCGGACGAACGTCGGCGACGTGCTCGTGCACCTCCACGCCGTGGATCCGCCCGAGATCGCGCGCCGACAGCGGCAGGTTGCGGCCGACGACGGCGAAGCGCGTGCTGGGATAGCGCCGGCGCGTGGCCGGCACCGCCGCGCGGCAGAAGGCAGCCGTCGCCTGGACGTCCGCGGCGGACTCGAGCGGGCTCAGGAGCAGCACGATCGGCGTGCCGGGCATCCGGAGGGCCGGAATGAAGTGATCCACGTCCACCCCGCTCGGCACCACCACCGGGGGCGAGCCCGCCGGCGTGTCGACGCTCCGCGCGGCGCTGGCGCTCGACACGACGGAGCGGGCGGCGCGCCGGGCGATCGCGACCTCGGCGAGGCGAAGCCGTGCCGCTTCCGTGCGATAGAAGTTCGCCCCGGGGAAGGATCGCTCACCGGCCTGTCGTAGCCACCAGCGCGAGTCCACCTCGGCGAAATCCATCAGGATGGGGACGGCGGGATCGGCATCGAGCGCGTACTGGATCATGCTCGACGACGTCACGCAGATCGCGTCATAGGCATCGACGCGGAGGCGATCGCGAAGACGAGCCGCGAGGGCGGCCGAGCGAGCGTAGGCCATGCTCGCCGAGCTACCGGTGGCAAGACTCACCGCGCTGGAGAGCGTCTTCCAGCCGCGCGTCACCACCGCGAACTCCAGGTCCCCGAACTCGGCCCGCAGGGCCGAGATCGCACCGGCGGGATTGGGGTCATCGGTCACGAAGGCCAGGGTTAGCCGGTGACTGCGGGCGAGCTGCCGCGCGAGCCGCACCTCTCGCGTGGCATCCTCCCGTCGTCGCGACACCGGCAGCCAGCGGCCGAGCATCAGGATCTTCATATTTTGTCGAGGTCCCTGTCTCCGCTCCCCCAACTTTCGGAGCTTTTGTGCTAAGTACGCGTCAAATGAGCACTTCGAGCAGGTTCTGTGCCACCCCCTCAGGGCAAGAACCGGGTCAGGAACGGGCCGACCCGCTTCGCAACAGCCAGGGGAAGGCGCTTCCAGGCCTCCACGGCGAGATGCATCTTCGGGTTCGAAGGGCTCACGTTCGGCATGGTCGCGCCATCGAGCAGCGCGTACTGGTACGGGAGCGGGCGGGGCTCGAAGCCCCAGTGCCGCTTGAAGTTGTAGGCCCCCGTGCCCTCGCGGCTCCGACCGAAGTCGAAAACCCGGTACCCGGCCCCCGCCACGTGACACATGAGCTCCCAGTACATGAAGTCGTTGACCGCGTACTGGAGCCCCTCGCGCAGCGCCCCGCTGTAGTAGGGGAGGGCCTGGTCCTCGTAGAGCAGCGTCAGGACGCCGGAGACCATCTGATCGTTGCGCCACACGGTCAGGAGCTCACACTCCTTGCCGAACTCCGTAACCAGCGCGTGGAAGAGCCGCCGGGGAAACACCGGCGAGCCCAGGTTGTGGACGCTCGCGGCATAGATCTCGTAGAAGGCGTCGAGATGCTGCATCCCGAGCTCGACGCGCAAGCCGTATTTGGCCCCCTGTCGGGTCATCCGACGCTGCTTGCGCGGAATCGCTTCGAGGTTCTCCTCCTCGGACGCCGAGATCGGCCGCGAGAACGTGACATAGAGGGACTTGGTGGGAAGGTCCATCTCCTGGCCGCTCCGGTGCCGTAGCTCGACGTAGCCCGCGCCCACGCGACGCGCGCGCTCCGTCGCCGCGGCGAGCAGCGCGTCCCGGACCGCCGGCGCCTCCGCACAGATCCCGCCGTACACGGCGTACGGCACGGAGATCAGGGCGCGGCCGCCCAGGAGCCCACGAACCTCGAAGAGCGGGAGCACACCCTCGATCCCGCCGCCGCGGGTGGCCATGAGGTAGTGGGGCTTGAGCCCGAACGCAGTCTGCACCGCGCGCTTCCAGGCGAGCAGGTGAAACGGGCTCCCGGCAGCGCTGGTGCGGACGAACGCGTCCCACTCCGGCGTGTCCCCGACGAGGCCTTGGATCTCCATGTGAGCTCCCGTTGCGTGACTGGTCAGCGAGCCGGACCGTGGAGCAGGACGCGCACGATGCGCTCGGCCGCCTTGCCATCCCACAGCTCGGGAAGCTCCCCGGCCGGCCAGCGCCCGCCCGCCACGTCGCGCCACGCCGCAAAGATCGCGGCGGGGTCCACGCCGACGATCCGGTTGGTGCCGCGGAGGGTGGTGATCGGACGCTCGGTATTCTCGCGAAGGGTGATGCACGGCACGGAGAGGGCGGTCGTCTCTTCCTGAATACCGCCCGAGTCGGTGAGCACGCAGCGCGCGCTCGCCATCAGCTGCACGAAGTCGAGATAGGGCAGGGGCTCGATCAGCCGCAGGCCGGGGTGCGCGGGGAGGCCACCGCGCAGCGATTCGAGCCGCGCCCGTGTCCGCGGGTGCACGGGGAAGACGACGGGGATCTCCGCCTGCACACGGGCGATGGCCTCCATCACGCGACCGAGGGCGTCGGGCGTGTCGACATTGCTGGGCCGGTGGAGCGTGAGCGCGGCATAGCCGCCCGGGACGAGGCCCAGGGTGGTCAGCACGGCGGACGCACGTGCCTGCTCGCGGTAGCGGAACAGGGTGTCGATCATCACATTGCCCACGAAGTGCACGCGGCGGGGGTCCACGCCCTCACGCGCCAGGTTCTCGTTGCCCGCTGGCTCGGTGGTGAACAAAGCGTCCGAGATGGCGTCGGTGATGATCCGGTTGATCTCCTCCGGCATGGTGCGGTCGCCGCTGCGGAGGCCGGCCTCGACGTGCGCGATGGGGAAGCCGAGGCGCACCGCGGTCAGCGCCGCCGCCACGGTGGAGGTGACGTCCCCCACCACCACCACCCAGTCGGGCTTCCGCTCCAGCAGCACCGGCTCGAGCCTGCGCATGATCTCGGCGGTCTGGCCCACCGCGGTGTCCGCGCGCGCCTCCAGGTTCACGTCGGGCGCGGGAATCTCCAGGTTGGCAAAGAACGACGCCGACATCTGGAGATCGTAGTGCTGGCCGGTGTGCACCAGGGTGACCTCGGCCTCCGGATACAGGCGCAGCTCGGCGAGCAGCGGCGCGATCTTGACAAAGTTCGGCCGCGCTCCCACGACGGCGACGATCTTCACCGGATGTCTCCGATCGCGAGGAGCCCGGTCTCCGCGAGCACCTCGGAGGCCGGCGCGAACGAGACCTCGCCGAGCAGCCGGCGAAGCCGCGACTCCGTCTTCCCCACGTTCACCAAATGCCGGAAGCGGGTGAGCGGACCGACGGGGAGGCGGGGCTGGTCGGGGTCGAACTCCCACGGATGGAGATACACCATGGCCGGCTGACGCTCCTCGTTGATGCGGGCGATCGCCCGCCGGGTCACGCGATAGGGAAAGAGGCGGAAGTAGCCCCCACCCGCGACCGGCAGGCGCCGGCCCAGCACCGTCATCGTCGACATCGGGAACTCGGTGATCTCGCCTCCGCTGGGGGCCTTCCGCCGGTGCGGGAAGCGCGGAGCGTCGGGGATGCCGTACCGGTCGTGCACCACGGGAAAGATGCTCGAGTCGTAGCGGAAGCCCGCCTCGATCAGGACGTCGAGGCTCCAGAGCGTCGCGCGCATGATCGAGAACGTGGGCGCCCGGTAGCCGAGCACGGGACGGCCCACCGCGTCCTCGAGCGCCCGCTTCGCCCGGGTCACATCACGCTCGAAGTCGGGGCGCGAGAGGTGCTGGATCATCCGGTGTCCGTACCCGTGACAGGCGATCTCGTGGCCGAGCGAGGCGATTTCCCGTACGAGGCCGGGATGGCGCTCCGCCACCCAGCCCAGCACGAAGAAGGTGGCGCGGACCCGCTCGCGGTCGAGGATGTCGAGGAGGCGCTCGGTAGAGCGCGTCACCCGGCTTTCCAGCGTGGGCCATTCCTCGGGCCGCAGCACCCGGGCGAAGGCTTCCGCGTGGAAATACTCCTCGACGTCAAAAGTCAGCGCGTTCTTCATGCGTTCCGACTTCGGCGAGCAGTCCCTCCTCGTGCTGCTCCGCCTCGGCGAAGAACTGCACGGTGTGCGCCAGCCCACTGACCACCGAGACACGGGGCGACCAGCCGAGCAGATCGGCGGCCACGGAGATGTCGGCGCGAATGGGCGATGCGGGCTCCGGCCTCGGACGGCCCTGGCGAGGCACCGCGTCGGTCCGGAGGAGTCGGTTCACGATGCCGAGGACTTCCAGGGCGGTCACGAGCTGTCCCGAGCCCACGTTGACGGCGCGACCTGCCGCGCGGGCCTGCTGGCCCGCCGCCACGGTCGCCGAGACGGCGTCGTCGACGAAGAGAAAGTCCTGCGCGACGCGGCCGTCGCCGGCGAGCGTCGGGCGGCGGCCCCGCCGGAGCGTCTCGATGAGGGCGGGCACGAACGCGCCGTGGAGCACCGCGTTCTGCCGCGGCCCGTACACGTTGAAGTAGCGGATCAGGACGGTTTCGATGTGGCGCGAGGCATGATAGGCGCGGCAGTAGATCTCGGCGGCGAGCTTCGAGGCGCCGAAGACGGACACGGGAAGAGCGGGCCGATCCTCCGCGATCGGGGTGCTCTCGGTGCTGCCGTAGATCGAGGCGCACGACCCGAAGACGACGCGGCGCACCCCCTCGGTGGCCGCGGCCTGGAGCACGTTGAGGGTGCCCTGCACGTTCACGGTGTGGACCTCGCCGTGACCGCCCGCCACCGCGCCCGGCGGCAGCCCCGCGAGGTGATAGACGCAGTCCACGTGCCGCATCGCCTTGCGGGCGAGCTTGTCGTCGCGGACATCGCCGATGATCAGCTCGATCCGGCGGCCGGGACGTCCGGGAGCCGCCCCCCGCTCGGGACCCGCCTGGAGATTGCGAAGGGAGCCCGTAGAGAGATTATCGAGCACCCGGACATCGACACCCTGCTCCAGCAGGGAGTCGACGAGGTGAGAGCCAATGAACCCAGCACCGCCAGTCACGAGAGCGATTGCCATGGCGACCTCTCAGAGCGTGACGATTGACTTCTTCGAGCCGCGGTAACGCTTCAGCGCGTTGCGGGTGTCGACGACGAGGGAGGCCCGGTCGGCGATCGCCGCATAGTCGAAGCTCGAGTGGTTGGTGAGGATCAGCACGCAATCGGCGGCGGCGAGCGCCTCCGGGGTCGGCGTGACCGCGGCGAGCTTGTGTCCGTCGAGGGCGAGCTGGGGCGTGAACGGATCGGCGTAGGACACCCGCGCCCCCTTCTTCATGAGCATCTCGACGATCTCGAGGGCGGGCGACTCGCGGATATCGTTGACGTCCGCCTTGTACGTGATGCCCATGACGAGTACCGACGAGCCCCGGAGCGCCTTGGCGCGCTCGTTCAGGGCATCGCTGACGAGCGTCACCACGTGCTCGGGCATGTTGCGGTTGATCTGGTCGGCCAGGCCGATGAACTGCGCCTCGTACCCGGTCAGCCGGATCTTCCAGGACAGGTACAGGGGGTCGACCGGGATGCAGTGGCCGCCGATGCCGGGCCCCGGGTAGAAGGGCATGAAGCCGAACGGCTTGGTGGCGGCGGCGTCGATGACCTCCCAGGGATCCACGCCGATCTTGCGGCAGGCGAGGGCCAGCTCGTTGGCGAGCGCGATGTTGACGCTCCGGAACGTGTTCTCCAGGAGCTTGGCGGTCTCCGCCACTCGCGGACTGGTCGCCCGGAACACGCTCGACGTCACGTGGCTGTAGAGGGCGGCGGCCAGCTCCGTGCACTCGGCGGTCACGCCGCCCACCACCTTGGGAATGTTGGCGGTGGTGAAGCGCTTGTTGCCGGGATCGACGCGCTCGGGCGAGAAGGCGAGGAAGTAGTCGTCGCCGATCACCCGGCCGAGGGATTCGATGCGCGGCTGCACGACCTCCTCGGTCGTCCCGGGGAACGTCGTGCTCTCGAGCACCATGAGCTGACCTTGGCGGAGCCGGGGCAGCAGGTTCTCCACCGCAGAGAGGATGAACGAGATGTCCGGCTCCTTCCCCTTTCGGAGGGGCGTGGGCACGCAGATCACGATGGCGTCCGCGGACTCCGCGCCCTCGAAGCTCGTGGTGGCGGACACGGTGCCCGCGGCGACGAGGGGGGCGAGGGTGTCGGCGGACACGTCGACGAGGTAAGTCTCACCCCGGTTGAGGAGGTTGACTCGCTCGAGGTCGAGGTCGATGCCGCGCACGGTGAGGCCGGCCTTGGCCAGCTCGACCGCGAGCGAGAGCCCGACGTAGCCCATCCCGACGATCGACACGCGGGCCGTCCGCGTGTCGAGCTTCTCCTTGAGCTGCTTGCTCCAGTGGTTCACGAGCGATCTCCTCTCAGGCCTTGGTGTCGGCCTTGGCGTAGGCGCGGTAGTAGCTGTAGTACTGATTGACCTTCCGGACCGAGACCTGGTTCAGCACTACGCCCAGGATCGGCGTGCCGGACTTCTCGATGATGCTCTTGGCGCGCAGGAAGTCGCGCGGCCGCGTCAGGCCCGCCTGGCAGACGAGGATGACTCCGTCGGTGGCCGCGGCCATGTAGAGGTTGTCGGGGATCAGGAGGATCGGGGAGGAGTCGAGCAGCACGAACTACGCCTCCACCGACATGGAGTCGAGCACCTCGGGCAGCCGCGCCGACCCCAGGCCGGTGCGGGTGAGCGCGGTCGACGAGGCGCCGCGTGGGGTGAGCCAGACGCCCTCGGCCACGGGGCTCATCGCCTCGCGGAGATCGCCGGTGCCGGCGAGGAGGTCGGAGAAGCCCTTGGCGTTGGGAGTCTTGAGGGTGCGGTGCAGGGTGGGACGGTGGAAGTCCGCGTCCGCGATGATCACGTGCTTGCCCACCTCGCCGAACACCAGGCCGAGGTTCACCACTACGGTGGACTTGCCTTCGCCGGGCAGCGCGCTCGCAATCATGATGCGCCGCATCGGGGTCTCGCGGCCGAGCAGCTGAATCTCCACGCGGAGGCGCCGGAAGGCCTCCACGAAGAGGAAGTACTCCTCCTGGCTCACGTCGTCCGGCTGGCCGCCGCTCACCATGAACATCGAGCGGCGCGAGCGTACCCGTGGGATGCTGGCGAGCACGGGCAGGCCGGTGAGGTTGCGCACGTCCTCGTCGGTCTCGATGGGGCGGTTGAAGTACTCGACGGCGGCGGGTACGCCCAGCCCGATGAGAAGGGCGAGGCCGAGGGCCACGCCGAGGAAGCGGATGCGCTTCTGGTTCACCGCCGGCACGGGCACGCTCGGCGGATCAATGACCTTGACGACCTTCATCTCGCCCTGCTCGCGGATGCGCGCAGCGGACAGCTTCTCGGAGAGCATGGCATGCAGGCGGCGGTTGGACTCCACGTCGGTCGCGAGCCGGGTGTACTCGAGCTCGTCCCGCGAGAGGCCGGTGAGGCTCTTCTTGAGGCTATTGATCTGCTCGCGCAGGGCCTCTTCCTGGGCATTCAGCGACAGGCTGGACGTCTCCAGCGCGGCCATGGTCTCGGCGAACGCCGAGCGGTCCGGCGCCGGCACGGTGCTGCCGGCGGTGGGCACCGGCGTGCCCTCCTTGACGGCGTCCCCGAGTTCTTTCTGCACGTCGGCGATCTGGCGCTTCGCGGTCATCACCCGCGGGTGCTCGTCCGTGTACTGAGTCTGGTACTCGAGGAGCTGGGTCTCGAGCGTTTGGAGCTTGGCGCGGAGCCGCGCCACGCGCTGGGCGGAGGGGTTGGTGGCGGGATTCGTCCCCGCCGGCTTGGCCATAGCCACCGAGGCCGGCGGCAGGGCGTCGACCTTGGACTTGAGCGCGGCGAGGCGGCTCTGAGCCATGTTCTTGTTGGAGACAACCTCGGCGTAGGTGTTCTCAAGCTGGCCCAGGCGCTGCACCGCCTCGGCGTGCCGTGCGGGAATCCGGACGCCGCCCCGCGCGTTGGTGAACTGGCGCATGTTCTCTTCGGCGTTGTTGAGGGACTTGCTGATCTGGGATTGCTGCTGCTCGAGGAACTCACGCGTGGTCTTGGAGTCCTCGACGTTGAAGGACCGGGTGCGCGACACCAGGACCTCGATGTACGTGTTAGCGATGTCCATGGCGACCCGCGGCTGCGATGCTTCCGCGGTGATCTCGACAATGCCGGTTTCGCCGACCGGACGGAACTTCACCCGTGAGTTTCGGAGCTCGTTCAGTGCGCGCCGCTGCGGGCTCTCGACCACGATCTCCTCGCCGCGAAGCCGCCTGATCCAGTTCTGAAACTCGAGGTTGTAGTCGACGCTGTACGGGTTCTGCACCAGGTCGTCGACGGAGTTGCGGGGAAGCGATTCGACCACGGCCTCGGAGAGGCTGCGGCTCCTCAGGATGGCCAGCTGCACGTCGAGGGGTCGGAAGGGTGAGAACTCCTGGAAGAGCGGTGCCCGGTCCGGCCGCGTCTCCATCAGGATCGTAGAGACGGTGCGATGCCGGGGCGGCTCCTTGGAGGCCATATAGGCAATGGGCATGAACAGCACCACGCCCAGCAGTGACACTAGCAGTACCCATTTCTTTCGGCGCGTGAAGACCGAGAGGGCGATCTGCTTGAGGACTTGCACGTTATTCATCAGCGTCGATCTCCTCGTGCGGTTGTCCCGCGAGCCGTCATGGGCTCAGCGCCCCCGCGCAAACAGAACCACCTGGATGGTGTTGATGAGGATCAGGAGGTCCAGGAACAGGGACAGGTTCTTGATGTAGTAGAGGTCGTACTGCAGCTTCTCCAGCGCATCCTCCACGGAAGCGCCGTATCGGTATCTCACCTGGGCCCAGCCGGTGATGCCGGGCTTCACGGAGAGCCGCTCCATGTAGAACGGGATCTGCTTCTGGAGCTCGTACACGAACTCGGGTCGCTCGGGCCGCGGGCCAATGAAGCTCATGTCGCCGACGAGGACGTTGAACAGCTGCGGCAGCTCGTCCAGGCGCGTCTTTCTCAGGAACGCGCCCACCCGGGTGACACGAGGATCCTGCTGCAGGGCCCACACCGGGCCTGTGTCCTTCTCGGCGTCCTCGCGCATCGACCGGAACTTGTTGAGGATGAACACGCGCCCGTTCTGCCCCAACCGCGGCTGGCGGAACAGCGCCGAACCCCGGGATTCCATCTTGATCGCGGTCGCCACGAGGGCCATCACGGGCAGGGCGAGCATCAGACCGGTGAGCGACAGCGCCACGTCGACCAGGCGCTTGACGATCTCAGTCCGCGGCGTCTTGACGAAGCCGTCCGAGAAGATCAGCCAGCTCGGCCGGAGGTCGGTGACCAGGATCTTGCCCGTCTCCTTCTCGTAGAACGTCGGCCAGTCCTCGACCTGGATGCCCCGCATGCGGCAGTCGATCAGCGCTTTCGCGGGAAAGTTGCCGCGCCGGTTCATCTGGGCCACCACGACGAGGTCCGGACGCGTCTCCTCGACCAGGGCCGGCAGGTCCTGGATCTTGCCGAGCAGGGCATAGGGCTCGGGCACCGTCTCCGGAGCGTTCGGGTTGTCGTCGAGGAAGCCCACAATGGAAAATGGCCGGGCCCCGGTCTCCACCAGCCCCGCGATCACCTTGCCGATGGCCCCGGTGCCGAGCACGAGCACCCGGATCCGGATGCGGCGATGGGTGAAGGGGCCGATCCAGGCCGCGCGCCAGGCGATCAATCCGATCGTGGCAGCCGCCCCGATCTGGAGAAACGCCGCCCGGCCCAGGCGGAGGCTCGGTAAGGCGAAAGCCACGGCCGCCACCAGGAGGCCGGCGACCGTCTGGCAGGTGAGCAGCCGGGCCAGTAGCTCCCGGTGCCCCATCGCGAGGCGGACGTCGTAGAGACCTCCGAGGTTCAGGACGAACCCGACCAGCAGCACCACCAGTAGCAGCTTCGGGATCAGGGCACCTTCGGCGATCCAGGTCCCGGTCAGCGTGGGGACATGAAAGGCGGCGACCAGAACGACGAGATCCCCGAAGAAGAGGATCAGCGGCAGGTGCGGGATGTAGTGCCGAAAAACTCTGAGCATGGCCGGCGCGAAAAGGGAGCAATCGAGGTGCCAAGCCCTTTTGAACCAGTCAAAGGTAACTTCTTGAATTTACGCTAGTTGAGTGCTGTCCGAGAGAGCATTTTCCTTCCCGTATAGGGAATTATTCTACCCATCCTGCTGATTCTGCGTGGCAAAACAACTCGGGGGGAAATATTAGCTTGGAATCAATCGGTTACGCCGTTCAGGGCTCCACGCATGATTTGCGTGGTTCGACGACTATGCAGCAGGAGGAGGGCGGCTAGAACGTCGCGGTAATCGTCAGGGTGACGCGGTTCTCGGTCGAGTTCTGGAGGAAGATATTCCGGTTGATGTCTATCGGATTGGAGCCGATCCTAGTGTCGGTGTCCTCCTTACGATCGATGTAGAGGTAGGCGAGCGTCGCTGAGAGCCAGTTCGTGATGCGCCAGCCCAGGTTCGCGCCCGCGCTCAAGATGCTCGACGCGGGAATGTTTGAGCTGCTCTCGAGCGGCTCGCTCCGGGAGTACTCGGCGTGGATGGTGCCGTTGATGAACGGCGTGATCGGGTAGCTGAAGCTCCCGTGTGCGGCGCGAGTCGTGACGAGCCCGAAGTCCTGTCCCTCCTCCGCCGTCTGCCGCACGTCCTGAAAGGCGCCCACCGTGACGACCCCACGGGCGAACTGATAGCTCGCGTTGAGGCTGGCCGTGAAGAGGTGGGTCGGCCTGGACGCGGAGCTCGAATCGAAGAGGCCGTACCCGACCGAGCCCGAGACCGAGAACCCGCCGGGAATACCGTGGGACCCGATGACGGAGATATTGAAGAGCGTCGAATCGGCGGTGGAGTGGATCCATGAGAACGATGATGAGAGACCCACGTTCGTGAAGGTTCCGATCTGCCGGCTGAAGATTCCGTAGACCCGGTTCGAGAACGTGTCCGAGTTCTCGGAGGTGTCATGCCACGAGAACTCGTATCCGCCCGTGAGGGTATTGAGCGCGCCCACCGGCATCGACACGTTTCCGCCGATGATGTGGCTGATGGTGTCGCCGCTGTCCGAGAAAAACAGAAGGTTTCGGTAGTAGATCTGCGTCCGGAAGATGTCGACCAGCCAGTTGAGGCTCACGCTCAGCGTGTTCGTGACGAAGGTCTCACGATTCCGCCGAAGGCCATTCGGGTCCGCGAACAGGGGATCGTCGCCGCGGCGAAAGTCCTCCGAAACCACAAGATTCAGGCGCGGGGTGAAGGTATGGGTCACCGTCGCGTGAAATTCGGGAAAGAAGTTGAAGTTTTCGGTGTCCGGCGCGGTGTCGTAGGCTCCGGCGAGGCTGGTGGAGATGCTGCCCTGGGTGTTCGGCAGGTTGATCAAGAGCGCCAGCCCCAGCGCCAGGGTCGTCCGGAAGTTGTCAGTTTTCCCGACATTCTCCAGGAAGAAATTGTCCGTCCACTGCTCGGCCAGCGTCAGGCTGGGGGTGAAGGTGAAGCGGGGCGCCCCCGTGGGGATGATCGAGGTGTCGAACGCGCCCGGGATGCGTGTCTGCGAAGGCCCCGGCAGCGGAGGCCCGACATACGGCCTACCGTCGGGCCCCAGCACCGGGGTTATCGTCTGTTGCAGGCTCGGCGGCGCCGTCGACCGCGGCTCGGCCGGCAGGGGCGGCGAGGTCTGCTGCGGCGAGATCTGGGCCGGCGAGGTCTGGGCCGGCGGGGCCTGAGCGGGCGGAGCCTGAGCCGGCGTCGTTTGTTGGGCCGCGGCGATCAGGGGCGAGACGAAAGCGAGGACGGCGAAGAGAAGCGAGAACAAGAGCAGGGGGAGTCGCGCCGGGCGCGACTCCCCCTGCGTCGTCGATTCGATCCTAGAAGAGCCTCTGGGGCACAAAGATTATGTCTTCGGGTCTCAGTTTCACGTCCGGATTGTCTTCTGGCGACCGGAGGATCTTATCAAGGTCAATCCGCATTCGCACCTTTTTATCACCCTCCGACCGCAGTAGCTCGACCCGCCCGGGGGCGGCCAGGGGGGTCGTCCCCCCCACCTGGGTGATGGCCTTGGCCAGGGTCAGGTCGGTCGTGTACTTGACCGACCCCGGGGCCTTCACCTCGCCCTGCACATAGACGAGCTCGGCGAGCGGGACCACGATCTTGTCGAAGGGCTCCAGCTTGAGGTCCTGGGAGACGTCCCCCTTCTGGAGCTTGTCGAAGTTGAGCGGGATCTTCTTGCCCGCACGGAGAATGAAGCCCTTCTCGGCGTCGGCCTGGGGGGCCACCCCGCCGATCATGGCGGTGGCTTCGAGGAGAGTCATGTCATTCCGCGTGAGCTGCATCGGGCCCGGCCGGCCGAAGCCGCCGATAAAGTAGACTGGGCGACTCTTGATCTCCTTGATGATGACGGTGACCGAAGGGACCTTCACCGTCCGGCTATAGGCCTTGACGAGGTCGTCCTGGAACTGCTGCACCGTCCGGCCGCCCGCCTGGATCTCCCCGATCAGGGGCAGCGAGGTCTTGCCGTCGGGGCGGACGAAGACGACCTGGTTCAGGTCCTTGTTGTCCCAGACTTGCACCTCGACCACGTCCTCGGGACCGATAACGTAGGAGGCATCCGTCGTCTGCTGCGCCCTCACGAGGGCGGCGGGGACGACGAGCACTGCCAGGGCGGCGGCCATCAGGCCGAGCGTGAGCCAGCGGCGACGGCTGTTCATCGTGTCAAACTCCCAGGAGGTGCTCGGGCTCGCTGGCCCGATTGGGTTGAGCGGCCGCCTCGATGCCCGCCTCCGCGTAGGCCTTCAGCTTGTACTGGAGGCAGCGCAGGCTGATGCCGAGCACGCGCGCCGCGCGGGTCCGGTTTCCGCCCGTCTCCTGCAGCGTACGCAGGATGTACTGCTGCTCCACGTCGCGAAGGGTGAGGCCGGCGCGGATGCGGATCGACGAATCCGTCGCGCGGGGCGCGGCGGTGTCGCCCAGCCACAGGGCGCCCACGTCCACCTGGTCCCCCTCGCAGAGCACCACCGCCTGCTCGAGGCAGTTCTCGAGCTGACGGATGTTGCCGGGCCACTGATAGCTCGTGAGGAGCTCCATGGCCGCCGGCGTGACCGAGCGGATGCCTTTGCGGTGGGCCGCGCTGAACTTCGCGAGGAAGTGGTCCACGAGGAGCGCGACGTCACCCTTGCGCTCGCGCAGCGGCGGGGTCTGGATCATGACGACGGCGATCCGATAGTAGAGGTCCTCACGGAACGTCCCGCCCGCGACCGCTCGGCGGAGGTCCTTGTTGCTCGCGGTGATCAGGCGGATGTCGGTGCGGATCGGCTTACTCCCGCCCACCTTCACGAACTCGCGCATCTGGATGACCCGGAGCAGCTTGGCCTGGAGGGGGAGCGAGAGCTCGCTGATCTCGTCGATGAAGAGCGTGCCGGTATGCGCCAGGGAGAAGACGCCGTCGCGGTTCTCGACCGCGCCCGTGAAGGAGCCGCGGACATGGCCGAAGAGGTGGCTCTCCATGAGCCCCTCCGGAACGGCGGTGCAGTCCAGCGTGATGAGGGGACGGTCGCGGCGCTCGCTGTTGTAGTGGATGGCCCGCGCGATCAGCTCCTTGCCGGTGCCGCTCTCGCCCACGATGCAGACGTTGGCGCTGCCCGCGGCCACCTTCTCGATCTTCGCGAACACCTCCCGGATCTGGGGCGACTGACCAATGATGTCCGACACGACCGAGTTACCCCGCTGACCGGCGGGCGAAGCCGTCTTCACACCCGGCTCCGCGCGCCCGAACGCCCGCTCCAGCACCTGGGTGAGCGCCTCGGCGCCCCGGGGCCGCTCCAGGCACTGCACACCGGGCAGGGACGCCAGCGGCTCGAGCCCCTGCACGGTCCCGTCGAAGAACACGAGGGTCGTGCCGGGCGCGCCCTTGAGGTGGCGGGCCACCTCGTGGGGAGTGACCGCGGGTGAGAGATTGATCACCCGGAGATCGGCCGGCCCCTGGCTCGTCTCGACCAGCTCGAGCTCCTGCGCGGAGCAGACGAAGACCCCTTCGGCGCCGCGCGCGGCCAGGAAGTGGTGGATGCTCGGCGAGATGTCGAGCGTTTCGTCCAGTACCAGTGTTTTCATTGAGTCCTCATCCTCTGCTCTCGGCGGCCGCGTGTACCACGCGGTTGCCGCCCTGGCGCATCGCTTCGTTTACGTGCGCCTGGGCGCGCGAGAGCAAGACTTTGTCGTTGTATCCGTCGCGGGGGAACGACACACCCCCCACGCTGAGCGTGACCTGCCGCGGACTGCCGGTGTCGGCCAGGAACGCGACCTGCTCGATGTGAGCGCGTACGCGCTCGGCCACGCGCGCGGCGTCCCCGCCCTCGGTGTGGAGCAGCAGGATCGCGATGACGTCGTCCAACCGACCTACCACGTCGGTCGAGCGAAGGAACTGAGCGATCTTTCGGGATACCGCCTGTTGCAGGTCCTCGCCGAACCCCTCCGCGCGCGGATCGGGTCTCACGAGACAGACGGAGAAGAAGTCCTGATAGCGCGTGGCGCGGTCGGCTTCCCGCGACAGCAGATGCCGGAACGCATCCTCGACGAAGGTGCCCGTCGCGGGATCTACGAAGTCGGCCACGGCGCTCCTCTCCTCTTGGTATCGAGAAGTCTGTACGGTCCGGCGTCACCCCGCCATCGCCATCGTGAAACAAATGTGCGACGTCGCGATGACCCTTCATGGGGCAGCAAGCGAGATGCCACGGTGCACCGCCTGACCAATCGGTGCTGTCTAGTTGAGGCTAAATCCCTTTCATAGTAAGTTTTTCGTATAGTGATCGGATCTGCCTTTGGCTTTGGAATCGGGGTCGAGCCCTGCAATTTTGAGGGCCCGTGAAGGGAATGCACGGGACGCGAGAGGGAGGAAGCCGCTCATGTCCTGAGCGAGCTATTTCTTCCGGCTGCGACGATCGACCTTCCCATCGAGGCCGGCCGCCGTGATCTTGTAAAGTAGTGCCTTGTAACTGATTTTCAGGAGCCGGGCCGCCTCGGCGCGATTCCATCTGACGCGGTCCAGGACCTCCTTGAGCACGGCCTTCTCCGCCTCCATGGCCGCCCGCTTCGCGATCTCCTTGAGTCCCATGTCTCCTTCGCGAATTGGAGGCAGCGACATCAATTGTGGGGGGGCGGGTGAGGGGGCGGTGACGGGAATGGTCTCTCGGGGTGCCCAGGGGCGGTTGCGGCGCATCGCGATTTCTTCCTGCAACAGGCCCTCGTTCTGGAGCACGACGAGGCGCTTCACCATGTTCTCCAGCTCTCGCACGTTGCCGGGCCAAGCATAGTCCTGCATCTGCTGCAGGGTCTCGGGCGCGATCCGCGGCGCCTCCCGATCATACTGCCGGCAGAACTTCCGCAAGAAATGCTCGACGAGCAGCGGGATCTCCTCGCGGCGCTCGCGCAACGGCGGGATCGCGATCGTGACCACGTTCAGCCGATAGTAGAGATCCTCTCGGAAGTGGCCGGTGGCCATGACCGCGGCGAGATCGCGGTTCGTGGCCGCGATGAGCCGCACGTCGGTCTCGATCATCTCGCTGCCGCCGACGCGGAAGAAGCGCCCGTCCTGGAGCACGTGCAGCAGCTTGGCCTGCAGGCCCAGCGGCATCTCCCCGATCTCGTCGAGCAGGAAGGTCCCGCGGTGGGCGAGCTCGAACTTGCCGGGCTTTCGCCGATGCGCCCCCGTGAACGCGCCCTTCTCGTGGCCGAAGAGCTCCGACTCGAGCAGGTCTCCGGGCAGGGAGGCACAGTTGACCTTGAGGAACGGGCGGTCGCGGCGCTGCGAGATGTAGTGGACGGACTTCGCCACCATCTCCTTGCCGGTCCCGCTCTCGCCCTGCAGCAGGATGGTCGCGTTCGTGTCGGCGGCCCGCCGTACGATGTCCTCCACCCCGCGCATCCGCTCGCTGTTGCGGTAGAGGAGGTCGAGGTCGGGCCAGAAGCGGTCGGCCTCGCCGCCCCCGGCCAGGTCGGTTCCCGACGCCTCGCTCCGGGAGAGCGCGGCGCGGACCGCGGTCTGCACCGTGGTGGCGGAGGCGGGCTTGGCGAGGAAGTCGGACGCGCCCGCGCGCATCGTGCGCACGACGTGCGCGGTGTCCTGGATGGAGGACAGCGCGAGAAGCACGACGTCCGTCACCTCGAGCCGCATCTGATGGATCAGGTCGCACGCGTCGATCCCCGGTAGATCCATGTCCACGATCACCACCTGGGGCCGGAGGGTGGTGAGCAGAGCCAGCCCTTCCGACCCGCTCCCCGCCGTGAGCACCGGAAAGCCGGCCTCCTTGATGATCCGAGACAAACCCTCGCGGCTGTCGGGGTTCGCGTCGACGACAAGGGTGGCGGCGTTGGCCATGCGGCGAGATTACTTGACGGGCCGAAGAGGGGCCGGGATACTCGGGGCGGAGCACACGATGCGCATCCTGGTCGTGGACGATGATCCTGCCGTCGCGGAGGTCATTGCCGAGGCGATTCGCGCCCGCGGCGACGCCGCGCTCGTTTCACTCGATGGCACCGAGGCCCTCGACATTCTGGGAACCACTCCGGTTGACGGCGTCTTTCTCGATCTGGTCATGCCCGGGCTCGGTGGCCTCGCCACGCTGAGCCGGATCCGCAACCAGCATCCCGGTATTCCTGTCGTCATCCTCTCTGGTCACGCCGATGAGGACCAGGCGCGCGAAGCGCTGGCCCTGGGGGCGGTGGAGGTCGTCAAGAAGCCGGCCGCCCTCGCCCACCTGAGTGAAGCCCTGGCCCGACTCAAGGGCGAGTGATTCGATCGCCTATCCCTCGAATCGGGGCTCGACTAGGTTATGTGACCCAGGATGGGAAAAGCAATACCCATTTTCCCTGAAAGGGCTCGCAATCGAAAGGATGTCAGTTCGCATAGCTGAAGGGGAATGATGTCGCACTCCGCACACACGCTGGCCGGCTTTGCCCGCAGCCTGACACCCTCTCGCATCCCTGCCACCGTACGGGACGGCGTGGCCCTTCGCGTCCTCGACACGCTGGGGTGCGCGCTCGCGGCCTCGGACTTCGACTGGGCGGACACCGTCCTTGCGCCCGTGAGCGCCTGGGGGTACGGCGGCCGCAGCAGCGTCGCGGGCCGCTCGCCGCGCGTGGCCGCGCCCATGGCGGCGCTCGCCAACGGCACGCTCGCCCACGGTCTGGACTTCGACGATACGCACGCGCCCTCGATCACGCATGCCTCGGCGGTGGTCCTGCCGGCCGTGCTCGCGCTCGGCGAGGAGCGGAGACTGCCTGGGCCGGAGATCATCGCGGCCGCGGTGGCGGGTTACGAGACCATCACGCGGCTTGGGATGGCGGCGCCGGGTGCGTTTCACGCGCGCGGCTGGCACGCCACGCCCGCCTGCGGCGCGTTTGCCGCCGCGCTCGCCGCCGGCCGTTGCCTCGCTCTCGAGGAGGATGCGCTCGCGTCCGCCGTGGGCGTCGCCGCGAGCTGCGCGTCCGGGCTGCTCGAGTTCCTCGAGGACGGCTCGAGCGTCAAGCGACTGCATCCCGGGTGGGCGGCTCATGCGGGCGTGCTCGCGGCGGCCCTGGCGGGGGGAGGCATGACCGGTCCCCGCACCGCGCTCGAGGGGCGGTTCGGCTTCTTCCGGGCTGCCCTCGGCGAGGCGCCCGACCTGGCGCCCCTCCTCGACACGCTCGGCACACGCTGGGAAACGCTCGAGATCGGATTCAAGCCGTATCCGTGCTGTCACTACAACCACGCCTACGTGGACGCGGCTCGGCAGCTGCGCGAGGCGCACCGTCTGGACGTGGCGACGATCGCCTCGATCGAGTGCCGGGTGCCCGCGGGCGAAGTCCCGATCGTATGCGAGCCCGCCGCCGCCAAGGCGGCGCCCCGAACCGACTACGACGCGAAATTCAGCCTCCCGTTCTCCGTGGCGGCGGCGCTGATCGACGGGCACGTAGGCGTGAGCACCTTCAGCGCGGCGCGCCTGGCCGACCCCGCTCTGCTGCGCCTTGCCGCCCGCGTCACTTATTCGGTCGATCCCGAGTCACCGTTCCCGCGAACCTTCCCCGGTCACGTCATCGTGCGGCTCGACGATGGGCGGACGTTTGAGGCGCGCGAAGCGAGCAATCGGGGCGGTCCGGACGCGCCGCTCCCGGTAGAGGCCCTCGTGGAGAAGTTCCGCGACAACGCCTCCCGGGCGCTTCCCGAGGCACAGGTGCGCGCACTCGAGGAGAGCGCGCTCGGTCTCGAAGGCCTGGACGACGTGGGCGCGCTCATGGCGCTTGCCCGGCCGGGCGATTGAATCGCTTGCCTCACCCCAGTTGATCTGCCATCATTTCTTCATGAAGCGCGCCGTCGGGTCCGCCCTCGTGACCCTGGCTCTGCTGAGCGGGACGGGCGCCCCCGCGGTCGCCCAGCAGCAGCCCGAGCCCGGCAACTCCCCGTCGAATCAGAACGAGTTCGCGATCATCGCGCCGCATACCACTCGTGAGGCGACCCGCGCCCGCGAGTCGGAGTTCTACCCGGGCGAGGACATCCGGGTGCGGCACGAGCCGGCGTTCGTCAGTGGCCTCAGCAAGGCCCCCGCTTCCGGCCCGATCAAACGCTTGGGCGTCTCGGGCTGGACCTCGCCCCCGGGTCGTGGGGACGGCATTCTGTCGCACGAGACGAGCGGCTGGTTCGGATTCGGCTTCAGCATCATCTGGGAATAGACGCTCCCGCGCAGTGCCACTCCTCAAGGGCAATCTCCACGCGCATACCACGTTCTCCGACGGCCACTATGCCGTCGAAGATGTGATCGCCCGGTATCGCGAGCTGGGATACGACTTCCTCGCCATCACCGACCACGACGATCGCGTCACCGAGAACTACTGGCTCCACATCCCGCTGAGCGATGGGGGGCTCGTCGTGCTGCCCGGTCTCGAGCTCGACTACCGGCCCCTGTCCCAGCACGTCGGCAAGGTGACCGGGGACCGCGAGACGCTCTTCATCCTCAATCATCCCGCCCGGTACGGGCTCGGCGTCGCGGAGATCCTGGCCCGCATCGCCGCCATCCGGACGGCGGGCTGGCCCATCGAGGCGGTGGAAGTCACCGACGCCGGCATCTATCAGCCCGAGCACGACGTCCCCGCCATCCCGCTGCCGCGCGTCGCCACCGACGATTCTCACTGGGAGTCGCAGTTCGGCCGCGCGTGGGTCGAGGTGGAAGCCGCCCGGAGCCCGGACGCCATACTCCGCGCCGTCAAGGCGGGCGACTTCCGGCTGGGCTTCGCCCCGGAGGCGGCGTCCTCGTGATACGCTTGCCCGCCGAGGTGCTCTCATGACGCTCGTACGCATCGGCCACAGCCCGGATCCCGACGACGCCTTCATGTTCCACGCACTCACCGCCGGGAAGATTCGCGTGCCGGGGATCGAGATCGAGCACGTGCTGGAGGACATCGAGTCCCTGAACCGACGCGCCCGGACGGGAGATCTCGAGGTGACCGCGGTGTCCGCCGCGACCTACGTGATGGTCCATCACCAGTACCGGATGATGGATCCGGGCGCATCGATGGGAAAGGGATACGGCCCCATTCTCGTCGCGAAGGAGCCCATGGATCCGAAGCTCGTCGTGGACAAGGTGGTGGCCATTCCCGGCAGCCACACCACCGCCGCGCTCCTCCTCCGGATCTTCGTCGGCGATCCGCCCATCATCGAGGTCGCCTTCGACAAGATCCCCACCGTGGTCGCCGAAGGCCAGGCGGACCTCGGCTTGCTCATCCACGAGGGCCAGATCACCCATCGCCAGATGGGCCTGCACAAGGTGATGGATCTCGGGGAGGAGTGGCAGAAGGATTCCGGGCTGCCGCTCCCCCTCGGCATCAACGTGATGCGGCGCGACCTAGGTGAGGACGTGCACCGTCGCCTCTCGCAGGCCCTCCGCGATTCCATCGACTACGCCTACGCCCACGTGGACGAGGCGCTCGAGTACGCCATGCGCTACGGGCGGGGGATCGACAAGGAGACGTGCCGGCGCTTCGTGCTGATGTACGTCAACGACTACACGAAGCGGCTGGGACCCGACGGCGAGGCCGCGCTGCGCCGCCTCTACGACCTCGCCCACGCCAAGGGCCTCATCCGCGACAAGCCCCCCGTCGACCCGATCTGACCATCAGCGGGCGCCTAGAAATGGCCCCCGCTCTCCCCCAACTGGCGGGCGATCCTTCCAACTCGCCGGCTGTTCAGTACTCGCGGAGTATCTGATACTCCGTGGTTCTCTGCGCCGGCGTGTAGCCGGCGTCGCGGATCAAGCTGATGATCTCGTCCACGGTGGTCTTGTTGACGTAGTCCGCGGCGGCGTGGACGTTCTCTTCAAAGAGCGTGCCCCCGAAGTCGTCCGCCCCCCACGACAGCGCCACCTGGCCGGCCCGCTTGCCCTCGGAGAACCACGAGGCCTGCACGTGGTCGAAGTTGTCAAGGTAGAGGCGCGAGGCAGCCAGCATGCGGAGGTAGGTGCTCGGCCCCTTGTAGGTCTTGATCCACTTCTCGAGCAGGGTATTGCCCGGCTTGAACGACCACGGCACGAAGGCGGTGAAGCCGCGGTGCTCGTCCTGGAGATCGCGGACGGCCTCCCAGTGGTCGATGATGTCGTCGGGCTGCTCCACGTGGCCGTACATCATGGTGGCGGTGGACCGAAACCCCTGGCGATGTGCTTCGCGGTGCACGTCGAGCCAGGCCTTCGGCCCGCCCTTTTTGGGCTCGATGCGCTTGCGCACGCGCTCCGAGAGCACCTCGGCGCCCCCGCCGGGAAGGGTGTCCTGGCCGGCCTCGCGCAGGCGCCGCAGCACGTCGGGCATGGAAAGCCCGCTCACCTGGGCCATGGTCTGGATCTCAGACGCGGTGAAGAAGTGCGGCGTGACCTGGGGGAAGCGCCGCCGGGTCTCGCGGACGATGTCGAGGTAGTAGTCGAGGGGTAGCGCCGGGTTGTGGCCGCCCTGCAGCAGCACCGTGGTGGCGCCTTTTGCCGCCGCGAACTCGACCTTCTCCAGCACCTGCTCCACCGTCAAGGTCCAGGCCTCGGGATCGCCGGGCTTGCGGTAGAAGGCGCAGAACTGACAGTCGGTGATGCACACGTTGGTGTAGTTCGGGTTGCTGTCGATCACGAAGGTCACGCGACGCTCCGGGATGCGCTGGAAGCGCACTTCCTGCGCGAGCGCGCCGACCTCCACGAGGGGCGCCTCGGTGAGGAGCCAGCGGCCGTCTATCCGATCGAGACGCTTGCCTGTTTCGACCTTGGTCCGGATCTCCTCGAGGCGGCTCAGCTCCACACCTTCACCACGTTGTAGAGGGCATCGCGCTCCACCGGGATCTTGCCGGCGTCACGGATCATGCGGAGGATCTGCTCGCGGGCGAGCCCGGCCGGGCTCTCCGCCTGCGCCATGTGAGCGATCTTCTCGTCCTCGAGGGTGCCGTTGACGTCGGAGGCACCGAAGTGGAGCGCGAGCGAGGCCGTCTCCTCGCCGATCATCACCCAGTACGCTTCGATATGGGGAAAGTTGTCGAGGAGCAGGCGCGAGATCGCGATTGTGCGCAGGTCGTCGGTGGGGGGCGTCTGCCGCGGCACCAGCTTGGTGGTGCCGACCTGGTAGGCAAGGGGAATGAATGTGAAAAATCCCCCCGAGCGGTCCTGCTGCTCGCGGAGCCGGAGCAGGTGATCGAGCCGCTCCTCTAGCGTCTCCACGTGACCATAGAGCATCGTGGCATTGGTGTGGATGCCGAGCCCGTGGGCGATCCCGTGGATCTCCAGCCATCGGTCCGCGTCGGCCTTGCCGCTGTAGCGAAGCTGCTTGGCGAGCCGCTTCGAGAAGATCTCGGCGCCGCCGCCCGGCATCGAATGCAGGCCCGCGGCCTTGAGCCGGCCGAGGGACTCGCGCGGCTCGATTTTCCACCGGCGCCACCAGTAGTCGACCTCGGCGGCGGTGAAGGCCTTGATCTGGGTCTCCGGGCGCGCGGCGTGGACGGCCGCGATCATCCGCTCGAAGTACTCAAACGGCCAGTCCGGATGGTGCCCGCCCACGATGTGCGCCTCGCGGGTGCCGGGCTTGATCATCTCCAGCACATCCTCGATGGAGTTCTCGAACGCGCCTTCCTCCCCGGGCTTGCGCGCGAAGTCGCAGAAGCTGCAGGAGAGCACGCAGACGTTGGTGGGGTTCACGTAGCGGTTCAGCACGAAGAAGACGCGGTCGCCGTGGCGGGCGCTCTTGACGTGATCGGCCATGCGGCCGAGCCCGTGGAGATCGTCGGAGGCAAACAGGGTGAGGCCGTCCTCGCGGGAGAGGCGTTCCCCCGCGCGCACCTTGTCCCACAGGGGCGCCAGGCTCCTGTCGCGGAACCGGGCGGGCGCACTCGTCGTCGCAGGCATCCAGGCCTCCTCCGGCGCCGATTCTACTACTTGATGGCGCCCACGGTGAAACCGGCGATGAAGCGGTCGAGGAAGAAATTGTAGAGGATGGCCAGCGGCACGCTCGTGATGAGGCAGGCGGCCATGAGCGAGCCCCAGTAGTAGACGTCGCCCCGCACCAGGGCCACCGGAATCCCCACGCTCACCGTCATCTTCTGCACCGACGAGATGAACGTCAGGCTGTAGACGAACTCCTGGATAACCAGGGTCATGGCGAAGATCACCACGGTAAGGATGCCGGGCACGGCCAGGGGAAGAACCATGCGCCAGATCGCCCCCACGCGGCTACAGCCGTCGACCATCGCCGACTCCTCCACCTCCTTGGGCAGGGTCTTGAAGAAGCCCATGAGGAGCCAGGTACAGAACGGCACCGTGAACGTCGGGTAGATCACGACCAGGGACCAGATGCTGTTCTGGAGCCCGATCAGCGACACCAGCCGGGAGAACGGGATGAAGAGCAGGGTGGAGGGCACGAGGTAGGTCAGGAAGATGCCGATACTGAGCCGCTCGCCCCAGCGCCCGGTGAGGCGAGCCAGGCTGTAGGCGGCGGGCACGGCGAGGAGCAACGTGATGGCGACCACCACGACTCCCACGAAGAGCGTGTTGAAAAGCCACGTGGGATAGAGGGTTTGGCCGAATAGCGTGCGGAGATGGTCGAGGGTCGGCGGCTGATTGAAGATGAAGGGATTGTGCTGGATATTGCTCGCTCCCACGTAGAGATCGCTGTTCTGCTTGAAGCTCGTGACCACCATCCAGTAGAAGGGGAAGATCGCGAAGAGCGTGAAGAACAGGATGATGGCGCGGTGGCCGACGGCCAGCGCCACGCGGCGGGGTCGGACGCGGGCCACGGCTAGACCACCTCGGCGCGCCGCGAGACGCGCAGCATGAACACTGCCAGGACCACCAGCACGGGCAAGAGGAAGAGCGCGATGGCGGCGCCCCGTCCCACGTCGCCCCCGAGCACCCCGTCCTGGAAGGCCAAGCTCGCGAGCACGTGGGTGCTGTTGTAGGGACCGCCGCGCGTGAGCAGGTACACCACGCTCATGTCGGTGAACGTGAATACCACCCCGAAGAGCACGGCCACGCTCAGGATCGGCAGCATCATGGGCAGGGTGATCTGAAGGGCCTTGGCGAGGGGGCCGGCGCCGTCGATGTCGGCCGCCTCGTGCACCTCGGACGGGATCGAGCTGAGCCCGGCGAGCAGGATGACGGTGGAGAAGGGCAGCATCCGCCACACGTGGATGGTGATGATCGCGATCATGCCGAGGGTCGTGTCGCCGAGCCAGAAGTACCACTGACCCGGCCCGAAGTAGCCCACCACCTTGAGCAGCCAGTTGATCACGCTGAACGTTGAGTCGAAGATCCAGAGCCACCCCAGCGTGGCCAGCGAGATGGGCGCCGCCCAGGGCAAGAGGATGAGGAAGCGCACGAAGGACTTGCCCAGGAACTTCTTCATGAGGGCGCGCGCGAGGATGTTCCCCATTACGATGACGAGGAGCTGCGACACGAAGGTGAAGACGAAGGTATTCCGGAGGGCGCGGAGGAAGACCGGGCTCTTCACCACCGCCCGGAAGTTCTGCAGACCCACGAACGACACGTCCAGGCTGCCCGCGGAGGAGTTGGTCACGCTCAGCACCAGCGCGAGCACGAAGGGCACCCCCACGAGCAGGAGGATATAGAGCAGCGCGGGGGCCAGCATCAGCATCCCGAGCGCACGCTCGCGACGGCGGAGGGTATCGCGGGGCGCGAGCGGGCGGGCGGCGACCGCGGGCGCAGCGGGTACGGCGCTCATGGAGTCCCTCTCAAACCGAAACCGGCAGCGGGGCAGGGGCTCCCGCTGCCGGCTCGAAACGCGGGCCGGAGGAGGCTAGGCGTCCTTGCCGCCGCCGACCATGCCCTTCTTGCGCCACTTGCCGAAGATCTCCTTGACGCGGTTGCTGGCCTCCATCATGGAATCCTTCGGCGACAGGGCACCGGTGGCGGCCTTGGCGAACATGTCCGTGATCACGTAGGTGTCGAAGATCTCACCCTCGGCGGGATTGGCGAAGCCGGGGTGCCCGAGATTGGTCGACCAGGGCAGGGCCTTGGCGAGCAGTGAGAGCTTGTCGCCGGGCACCGAGCCGAACGGATCGGCGTTGCACTGCTTGGTGATCCACGCCGCGCCGCTCTCCGCCTTCTTGTTCATCGCGGTGCCGGGCTCCGCGGCGGCCCCGTAGAACGAGGGGAAGTTGTAGAGCTTGCTCGCGAGCATGGACTCGCGGGAGGCGTCAACGAGGGCCACCAAGAACTCCTTGGCCGCTTCCTGGTTCTTCGAGAACTTCCAGACGACGTAGCCGCTCATGACGTGCTCCGAGGCGAGCTGCACGCCCTTGGGCCCCTTGAGGGCGGGCGTGAAGTAATAGTGCTCGATCACCGGCAGCTTGTTGTCCTGGGCGGTGCGGTAGGCGGAGATCGAGTTGAGGATGTACGACGTCTCCTGGGCGTTGAACGCCTGGTTGTTCGACGCCGCGTTCCACGAGAGCACCGCCTGGTTCATCCCCACCGCGTAGAGCCGCTTGGTGTACTCGAGGGCGGCGAGCGTCTCCGGGGAGTTGAGGACGACATTGCCGTCCTTGTCCTGGATGGAGCCGCCGTGGCACCAGAGGATGTTGCGCACCGCCATGTTCGAATCGATGTCCTGGGAGAGTCCGATACCGATGGGAATCTGCATCTGCGGCGCGACCTTCTTCACCTCGGGCGCCGCCTTGACCAGATCCTCGTAGGTCACCGGGCCGTTCGGCATCCCGATGTCGCTCCAGACCTTCTTGTGGAAGTTGCCGGGATCCGGCACCCACATGTCGGACAGCGCGAACTGCTTCTTGGTGAACGGGTTGTAGGTGCTCCGGTGGGCGAGGTCGACCGGCGTCCCGTACTTCTTCTCGAGGGTCCGCGCGACGTCCGCGAGGTCGACCACGTGCTCCTCGAACGCGCTCGCGAGGCCCAGGAACATGTGCACGTCGTGGCCCGACTGGGCCGCGACCTCCGCGGTGGCGCGCGGCACCACGTCGGCGAACGAGACGTGGTCCACCGTGACCTCGATCCCCTTGGACTGGCCCCACGCCTTCGCCCACGGATCGAACCACTTGTCGTAGGCGGGCACGAAGTGGCTCCACTGCAGGATCTTGAGGGTCTTGTCGGCGGCGCGGGCGGAGCGGACGAGGATGGCCGGCGTGACGGACGCGGCCGCCCCGGCCGCGACGAGGGCGCCGCTTCTCAGCAGGAATTGCCGGCGAGTGGACATCTTGGCACCTCCATTGGTCTACTGGATCTGCCCCGTCCAGCGGGACAGCGAGCAATTCGAACGCCGGTTAAAAGAATACCATGGGGGGTCGCCGGCACCGGGCGAGGTCCCGCCCGTCGTGCCTGCCGAGCGTGCTATCCTATGCCGCCGTGACCGTGCCGATCCGCGCGACCTTCGACGACATCAAGGTGGGCGAAGAGTTCATCTCGCCCGGCCGCACCGTGAGCGAGACGGACATCGTCGTCTTCGCCGGCCTGTCGGGCGACTACAACATCCTCCATACCGACGCCGAGCACATGAAGTCGTCTCAGTTCGGGGAGCGGATCGCTCACGGTCTCCTCGGCCTCGCCATCCAGCAGGGGCTGGCCTCGCGCATCGCCCCCGAGCTGGTCGAGCAGCCCGTCGCTGGCCTTGCGTGGAAGTTCAGAGGGCCCATCAAGATCGGCGACACCATTCACGTGGAGGCCAAGGTCACCGGCAAGCGCGACGGGGACCGCCCGGGCTGGGGGGTCGTGACCATCGAGCGGCGCGTGCTGAATCAACGCGGCGAGCTGGTGCAGGAAGGGGAGACGCAGCACCTCGTCGAGCGGCGCCGTGGCTAGTCCACCGGCCTCGAGCGCAGCGCCGCGGGTCGAGCGGCGCTGCTACTTCGAGGACGTGGTGGTGGGCGCGCCGCTCGAGACGCCCGGGCTCACCCTCACCGAGGCCCACGTGGCGCTCTACGAGGGCCTCACCGGCGGCCAGCCGGGCGCGAGACCCGGTCGCGTGCCCGATCTCCTTCCCCTCTGCATCTCTTCAGGACTCGGCTGGCGCGTGCCCCAGCCACCCCTCGCCGTGCTCGCCTTCATGGGGTTCGAGTGGAGCTTTCACCTGCCGCTCCACGTGGGCGACACCATCCGCAGCCGCTCGCGCACGGCGGCCAAGCGGTCCATGAAGGAAGGCGGCGTCATCTTCGAAGAGCGCGACATCCTGAATCAGCGCGGCGAGGTCGTGCAATCGGGGCGGCTCACCCTCCTGGTGGCGAAGCGAGGCGCGGCATGACGGGGCGCCCCAAGCACGTCCTCATCCTCACCGCGTCCTACGGCTCGGGGCACAATCGCGTGGCCCAGACCCTCGCGACGGAGTTCGAGGCGGCGGGCGCGACGGCGCGGGTGGTCGATCACTTCCGCGAGCTCGTGCATCCCGTCTTCGACGACGCCAGCCGCTCGCTCTACTACGCGATGCTTCGCCGCACCCCGCTCGTCTGGGGAGCCGCGTACTGGCTGGGCGATCAGCTCAGCGTGTCGTCGCCGCTGCTCGTGGGACTGAACCGCCTCGGCATGCGGAAGCTCCGCCGACTCATCCTGGCCGAGCGGCCCGACCACGTCGTGTCCGTGCACCCGACCCCGGTGGCCGCCCTGTCCGAGCTGCGGGCCCGCGGCGTCGTCATCCCGCCGCACACGACCATCTTCACGGACTTCGTCGCGCACACCCAGTGGATCTACCCCAGCGTGGACCGCTACTGCGTCCCCGCCGAGGAAATCGCCCACGATCTCCTCGCCCGCGGCGTGCCGAGGGAGCGGGTGGTCGTCACCGGCATTCCCGTCGGCACCGAGTTCTCGCTGCCCGCCGACCGCGCCGCCGCCCGCCTGGCCCTCGGACTGTCGCCGCGCCTGCCCGTGCTGCTCTTCATGGACGGATCGGGCGGGGGATTCGGCCGGCTGGAGGACGCCACGCGGAAGATCCTCGAGATGGAGGAGCCGCTGCAGGCGCTCGTGGTGACCGGTCGTGAGGAGCGGCTCGAGGCGCGGTTGCGCCAGCTGGCGACGGCTCGGGAATCGCGCGTGAAGGTCTTCGGCTTCGTCGACAATATCCGCCAGCTCATGGCCGCCGCCGACTTTCTCGTGACCAAGGCAGGCGGGCTCACCCTCGGCGAGGCGCTCGCCGCCGACCTGCCCGTCATCTCCTTCGGCTCGCTGCCGGGGCAGGAGGCACGGAACGAGCGCTTCGCCACCATGGCGGGAGTGGCCCTGGTCGCGCGCTCCAACGCCCAGCTCCACCGCGTTATCGTCGCCGCGCTCCGCGACCCAGTGCTGCTGAAGAACATCCGCGACCGCGTCCGCCTCTATCGCCGGCCGCAGGCCTCCCGGACCATCGTCGACATGGTGCTGTCCACCGCCACGCTGGCGAAGGAGCGCGCCTCCTGAATCCGGTCTGGCTCGCCACCGCGCCGCTGGCGTGGGCGGGCTATGCCTGGGGCTCCCATCTCCTCACCCTTGGGAGCGTATGGCGCGGCTCCCGCCACCGCCCGCTCGCGACGCTCACCTTCGACGACGGGCCCGACCCCGAGACCACGCCGAGGGTGCTCGACGCGCTCGCCGAGCACGGCGTGCGGGGCGCCTTCTTTCTCATCGGCCGGCGCGCCGCCGCCTCCCCGGCGGTCGTCAGGCGGATCATTGCCGAGGGCCACGATCTCGGCAATCACACGTGGAGCCATCGGAGCCTCTGGCTCTGCGGGCCGCGCGCCACGCGCCGCGCGGTGCTGGACGGGCACGACGCGATCGCGCAGGCCGCGGGGCAGCCGCCACGCTACTTCCGCGCGCCCTGGGGCATGACCAATCTCGCCCTGTTCCCGCTACTTCGCCGCCTGACCACCCCGTGCGTGTTCTGGAGCGTGCAGCCGGAGCGGCGCCGGGCCGTCGAGCCCGCTCGGCAGATCGCCCGCTGCGCCCGGCGGGCCGCGCCCGGCGCCATCCTCGACCTCCACGACGCCGATGGCGTTCCCGGCGCCGGCGCACGTCTGGCCGGCGCGCTGCCCGGCATCGTCGGTGCCCTGCGCGCGCAGGGGCTCGCGTTGGTGCCGCTCCGCGATCTGCTGTAATATCGCGGCGACGCCCACCGAGCATCCCCGACAAAGGAGTCATGTGATGGCTGTCGACCCGCGACACAAGAGCCGGACCCTCCTCGAAGGCACCGACCGCGCGGCCGCGCGCGCGATGATGAAGGCCGTGGGCTTCACCGACGAGGACCTCGGGCGGCCGCAGATCGGCGTGGCCCACTCCTGGATCGGCACCATGCCGTGCAACTGGAATCACCGGAAGCTCGCCGAGAAGGTCATGCAGGGCATTCGTGCGGCCGGCGGCACCCCCATCGAGGTGAACACCGTCGCCATCACCGACGGCATCACCATGGGCACCGAGGGGATGAAGGCCTCCCTGATCAGTCGGGAGATCGTGGCCGACTCCGTGGAGCTGGTGGCCCGCGGCCACATGTTCGACGGCATCGTGACGATCTCGGGCTGCGACAAGACCATCCCGGCGATGGCGATGGTGGTGGGCCGGCTCGACTTGCCCGGGCTCATGCTGTACTGCGGCTCCATCATGTTCGGGCGCTGCACGGGCGCCGGGCAGGACACGAGCTTCGGCGGGCGCAACCTCACCATCCAGGACGTGTTCGAGGCGGTCGGGGCCTATAACGCGGGCAAGATCAGCCTCGAGGCCTTCCGCGACGTGGAGGATCACGCCTGCCCCGGCGCGGGCGCATGCGGCGGTCAGTTCACGGCGAACACCATGGCCACCGCCTACGAGATGCTCGGCGTCTCCCCCATGGGCTGGAATGGAATTCCTGCGGTCGATCCGCGTAAGGAGGAGATCGCCTTCGAGTGCGGGAAGCTCGTCATGGACCTGGTGCGGAAGGGCGTCACCCCCCGCTCGCTCGTCAGCCGGAAGAGCTTCGAGAACGCCATCGCGGGCGTGATGGCCACCGGCGGCTCGACCAATGCGGTGCTGCACCTCATCGCCACCGCGCGGGATTTCGGCGTCAAGCTCGGGATCGACGATTTCGACCGCATCGCGAAGAAGACCCCGGTGCTCGCCGACCTCAAGCCGTGGGGACACTTCACCGCGCCCGAGATGTACGAGGCGGGCGGAATGCCGGTGGTGGGCAAACGCCTGCTCGAGGCGGGCCTCCTGCACGCGGGCGAGAAGACCGTCACCGGCAAGACCATTGGCGACGAGGTGAAGCACGCGTCCGAGCCGGCCGGCCAGAAGGTCATCCGGCAGCTGACCGAGGCCATCAAGCCCACCGGCGGCATCGCGATCCTGCGGGGCAACGTCGCCCCCGAGGGCTGCGTGATCAAGCTCTCGGGCCAGTCGAAGTACCTCCACCGCGGGCCGGCGCGCGTGTTCGAGCGCGAAGAAGATTCGTTCAAGGCCGTGAAGGAGGGAAAGATCAAGCCGAACGACGTGATCGTCATCCGCTACGAGGGTCCCAAGGGCGGCCCGGGCATGCGCGAGATGCTCCACGTGACGGGCGCGCTGCAGGGGGCGGGGCTCGGCGACTCCGTGGCGCTGATGACCGACGGACGGTTCTCGGGCGCCACCCACGGCTTCATGATCGCCCACATCGTGCCGGAGGCGGCTGAGCGCGGCCCCATCGCGGCGGTCCGAAACGGCGACATCATCACGATCGACGTGAAGAAGCGCCGCCTCGACGTGCAGATCTCCGCGGCGGAGATGAAGAAGCGTCTGGCGAAGTGGAAGGCGCCCAAACCTGGCTACACGAGCGGCGTCTTCCACAAGTACGCGGAAAGCGTCCGGAACGCGTCCGAGGGTGCTGTCACCAGCTAGCGCCGCGGGGGGGGCTACGACGACTTGACGCCGGTCAGCCGGAGAGCGCCCGACGTCAGGGCCCGGCCCAGCCGCCCGGAGCAGACGCGCCGCGTGACGCTGCTCTGGAGCGCGCGCCGCATTCCCTTCGACCCCAGGAGCACGCGCGCCGTCATCGCGCCGGTACGGCTGACGCCGCGGAGGAAGTCCAGGTAGGCCTCGTAGTTCTCCCGCGCGACGTAGTAGCGGCTCATTGCGATGGACACCGTCACGTTGTGCACCTGGTGGAAGAAGCGCCAGGGGACGTAGATCACGTCACCGGCCGGCACGTCTGCCCAGTAGAACTTGATGCCGTGGGGAAGCTCACCCAGCTTGCCGGCGAGATAGCGCTCGATGCCGTCCACGGTGACGAAGCCGGTCGACTTGTCCGTGCGATTGCTCGCCGTCGCGATCCCGGAGCGGACGAGCCGCATGGCCGCGTTCTTCCGCTGCCAGGTCGGCTCGGGAAACTCGCGGCCCGAGAACAGCAGCCAGCGCTTCGTGCCCCGGAGGCAGGCGTTCCAGGTCACGGTGTTGGAGTTGTCGAAGTGGCAATCGGTGGCGCTGCCCGCCGCGCCCCAGTAGATGGGCATGTGACCTCGCGTGCTGAAGTCCGGGTCGGGGAGCGCGGCGAGCCAGTCCTCGTCCAGAAAGTCGGGAACCGGCCCGATGTCGGCGAGGAGCTCGGGTCGGTGAGAATTCGGATACCATTCGGCCAGGTAGAGGCCCGGCACTGACTGGACCTCCGAGGCAAACACGCCCATGGGCACCCGCGCGGACCATTGCTGCTGGGTGCCCCCCAGCGCGATGGGCTGGCGCACCTCGACGTTCGTCCCCGCTCCGATGGTCTGGACGAGGAACTCCGGCGTCCACTTCCGGAATGCGGGCCACTGAGTCGCCAGCCCCTGAAAGATCACCGGCTGGTCGGCATAGGTCCCCGCGAAATCGTCGGACGTCAGCCCGGACCAGTCCTTCAAGACGGGAACCGGAGTCAGTTCCGAGAGGCGGGCGTAGTCGGGAAGTTTCTCATCAAGCATAGGGGCTTCTGCTCGTCCACCGTAGCATCGGCCCTCGCGAAGTGTCAAACCACGCGCCTGTGACGGCTAGCCGATGGCGATGTCCAGCCATCCCTCCGGGCTGACGACGGCGCGCTCGTCCTGGCGAATCACCACCGTGGTGGTGGCCGACTCGAAGAGCGCCGGCCCCTTTACCTCCTGGCCCGGCGCCAGCGCGTCCATGTCGTGCACCGGCACCTCCATCCAGCGCCCGAGGTACGCACGGCGCAGCCGGGGCGCGGTCACCGGCGGCCGGAGGGGCCGGGCCTCGTCCGAAGGCAGGGCGGGCAGGCGCCCGATCACGGCGAGGCGCGCGTTCACCAGCACCACCTCCTGGCCGGGCGCGCTGTAGGTGTAGAGCGCCTCGTGCCGGGCGTGGAAGCGCGCTACCACCTGCTCCATGAGATCGGGCGCATCGATGTCGACGCCGTCCAGGGGCACGCCGATCTCGAAGGTCTGCTCGCCGTAGCGCATGTCCACCGACCGGCGCACGGAGATCTCACCGGCGAAGTCGCCCAGGCGCTTGCGTCCCTCCGCCTCCATCTCCGAAAAACGCCGCCGAAGGCGAACCGTCCCGATCTCGCGCGCCTCGCCCACGTGGGTACGCACCATCTCGTAGCGGAGGTCGGTGGCGAGCATGCCCCAGGCGGAGAGCACGGAGGCGACCCGCGGGACGAAGACCCGGTTGATCTCGAGCATGCGCGCCACCTGCGTGATGTGCAGGCCCGCCGCGCCGCCGAAGGCGAGGAGGGCGAAGCGCCGGGGATCCGCGCCCCGCCGCACCGACACGAGGCGAATCCCCTCCGCCATGTTGGTGTTGACCACGCGGCAGATCCCCTCCGCGGCCGCCACCGGGCTCATGCCGAGCCCGCGCGCGACGCGCGCGACCGCCTTCTCGGCCGCGCCGGCGTCGAGACGGGTACGCCCGCCGAGGAAGTTGGCGGGATCGAGGAGACCCAGCACGACGTTGGCGTCGGTCACCGTGGCCTCGACGCCCCCACCCCCGTAGCAGGCGGGGCCGGGCACGGCGCCCGCGCTCTCGGGCCCCACGTGGAGGATGCCGCCCGCGTCGACGCGCGCGATGGAGCCTCCGCCGGCGCCGAGGGTGTGGATGTCGATGCTGGGCAGGGCCACCTTGTTGCCGCCGACGGCCTTGTCGCCGGTCAGATGCGGCTCGCCGCGCTCGAGGAGCGCGATGTCGGTGCTGGTCCCGCCCATGTCGAAGGTGATCAGATCGCCCTCGCCCACCACGCGCGCGCAGTGAGCGCTCCCGGCGATGCCGCCGGCCGGGCCCGAGAGCACCGCGCCCGCCGCGAGCCGCACGGAGTCCGCGATGGTGGCCACGCCGCCATGGGACTGCATGATCAAGACGCGGCCCCGATAGCCCGCGTCGCCCAGCCGCCGCTCGAGCCGGCCGAGATAGCCGGCGAGCACGGGGCCCACATAGGCGTTCACCACGGTGGTGCCGAAGCGCTCGTACTCCTTGATCTGCGGGAGAACCTCGGAGGAGAGCGACACGTAGGCGTCGGGGAGGAGCCTCGCCACCAGCGCGCGTGTCTCGCGCTCGTGGCGGCCGTCGCGGTACGCGTGGAGGTAGCATACCGCCACCGACTGCACGCCATCTCTTGCCAATCGACGGATGGCGGCGGTAGCCGACCCGCGGTCCAGCGGCGTCTCGACCTTGCCGTCGAAGCGCATCCGCTCGCGCACGTCGAGCCGCCGCGCCCGGGGCACGAGCGGCACCGGCGGCGGCATCCGCAGGTTGTAGCGATCGTCCTTCAGGCCCTCGCGCATCTCCACGATGTCGCGGTGCCCGGCGGTGGTGAGCATGCCCACCGTGGCCCCCTTGCGCTCGAGGAGGGCGTTGGTCGCGACCGTGGTCCCGTGCACGATCACCTCGGTGCGGGCCAACAGGGCCGCCGTGCCGAGCGAGAGCTCCTGGGCGAGCAGCCCGATGCCGTCCAGCACACCAATGGATGGGTCCGCTGGCGTGGACGCCGACTTCGCCAGCGTGACACGGCCCGACTCGTCCACCGCGACCAGATCGGTGAACGTCCCTCCGACGTCGATGCCGACGCGAAGCATCAGGCTTTCCCTCCACGTCGATTCTTCGCGGCTGATTTGCTCGACGGTCGCCGCGAGCGGCGACCTCTGTATGGAGGCTGCGCATCTTTGGAGTTGGCGCGCCCGTTCTTGGAGTAGCCGCGCCCGTTCTTGGAGGTCACGAGCCCGTTCTCTCGGTCGCGGGCGCGGGCGGCGGTGTCGCGACGACGAGGATCGCCATAGCCGCCCCCGCCCGCGGACTCCACGACAAACGTGGCGCCCGGCAGCACCGGCACCCCGACCTCCTTGGTCTTGAGGAAGCGCGTCTTGCCCTTCGCGACCACCCGATAGCGATGGGGCAGGCCGTCCTTGCCGCCGAGGATCCCGTACGATGGGTGCCGCACCCCGTCGCCGGCGGTGTTCGCGCGGCCCTCGGCACTGGTCTCGACGCGCAGGGTGAGGAGGGAGCCCACGCCGCCGCGGTGCTGTCCATCGCCCGCCGAGTCCGGCCGGAACTCATGCCGCGCGAAGAAGAGCGGGAAGCGCGTCTCGGCCACCTCGACGCTGCCGAACTTGATCCCGCCCGCGGCCTGGCCCTCGCCCGCGGTCTCCCAGCCATCGCCCACCGCGCAGGCGCCACCGCCGCCCCGCGCGTGGAAGAGGTGCCAGATGAAGGGCCGCCGCGTCCGCGGGTTCACCCCGGAGATGGCGATGCGGAAGCGCCGCGACCAGCCCGCGAGGACGCGGTCGGGGCAGCTCTTGGCCAGCGCCTTGATCACGGCCTCCGCGATCTCCTGCGCGCAGTGGTTGGTGGCCAGGGTGACCGGGGCGGGGGGGTACGGCCACACCACGGAGCCCTGTCGCGCCTTGACCGTCACCGGCCGGAACGTGCCCTCGTTCTTCGGCGTGCGCGGGTCGATGAGGTACGCGAGCGCCATGTGCACGGCGGAGATGGTGTTGGGGTAGGACGAGTTCACGAAGCCAATCACCTGGTCGTGACTGTCGCTCAGATCGACCACCAGCGAGTCGCCCTTCTTGGTGACGGTGGCGCGGAGGGCGATGTCCTCGATCCCGTGGCCATCGTCGTCGAGCACCGACTCACCCTTGAACACGCCGTCCTTCCATTCGCGGATGCAGGCGCGGGCCTGACGCTCCGCCCCGTCCAGCACCTCGCCGACCGCGGCAAGCACGGTGGGAAGCCCATACTCCTCGATCAGGCGCAGGATGCGCCGCTCGCCCATCCGCGTGGAGCCGATCATGGCGTTGAGGTCGCCCTTGAAGTCGCGCGGGTGGCGCACGTTGAGGGCGACCGTCTCCAGCACGTCGTCCCGCAGCGTCCCCGCGTCGTAGAGCTTCAGCGGAGGAATGCGCACGCCCTCGTGCCAGATCTCGGTGGCGCCCGGGTTGTAGCCGCCGTGGGTGGCCCCGCCGATGTCGTGCTGATGCGCGCGGTTGATGGACCAGAAGACGAGCTGGCCCTCCGCGAACACGGGAAGCAAGACGGTGAGATCGGGAAGGTGATTGTTGCCGTGGTACGGGTCATTCAGGAGAAAGAGGTCTCCGGGACGGATGCGCCCCGCGAAGTACTCCGCCACCGACTGCACCGCCCACGGCAGCGCGCCCACGTGGATGGGCACGTGCTCGGCCTGGGCGGCGAGACGGCCGAGGCCATCGAAGACCGCGGTGGAGAAGTCGCGGCTCGAGTTCAGGATCTGCGAATAGGCGGTACGGAGCATGGCCTCGCCCATCTCCTGGACGATGGCCTCGAGCCGGTGCTGGATGACGGAGACGGTGATGCGGTCGGGTGTCATGCCCGCTAATTTACATCGTCGAGAGGCCCGCGGTATACTGCCGCCGCCCGAGGCCTCGATCGCGCGCCCGGCGCGCCCTCTCAATCCTGCCAAAGGAGGTAGGAAGCATGTCCCAGAGTCGCCGCGAGTTCCTCAAGACTTCGGCCGTCGGCGCCGGCGCCGCCGCGGGCTCCCTCGCGTTTCCCATGGTGTCGCGCGCCCAGCAGAAAAAGCTCACGGTGTGGTGGAACCGGGGTTACTACAAGGAAGAGGACGAGGCGATGCTCAAGATCGCCGAGGACTTCCGCAAGGCGAAGAACGTCGACCTCGACATCTCGTTCACCATCCAGGAAGACCTCCTGAAGAAAATCATCAGCGCGATGACGGCGCGCCGCTGCCCCGACGTGGCCTTCTGCTTCTACAATGACTGGGAGGTCATCCCGAAGTACGCGTGGGAAGGCAAGCTCGTCGAGACCACCGACCTCATCAACGAGCTCAAGCCGCGCTACATCGAGAAGTTCCTGCCGGTGGCCAACGTGTACGACAACGTGGCCAAGAAGCGCGCGTACTACGGCGTCCCCATCGAGTGCCAGACCATGCACATCCACTACTGGAAGGATCTCGTGAAGGAGGCGGGGCTGAACGACGACCCCGCCAAGATCCCCATGGACTGGAACGGCTACTGGGACTTCTGGAAGAAGGCGCAGGACAACCTCCGCAAGAAGGATCCCGCGAAGTACGGGAAGGTGTACGGCCTCGGCGTCACCGAGTCCTCCAGCGCCTCCGACACCATCTACAACTTCGAGATGGCGCTGCTCTCGTTCGGGGGCACGGTGTTCTCGGAGGACGGCAAGGTGGTCGCCGACGACCCGAAGAACCGCGAGGCCATCGTGAAGACGCTCAAGTTCTTCGCCGAAATGTTCAACTCCGGCTACGTGCCGCCGGACACCCTGAACTGGTCGGACGGGGACAACAACGCCAACTTCCACTCCAAGTCCATCGTGATGACGCCGAACCCGTCCGTCTCGATCCCGGCGCATCACTTCTTCAACAACCCCGACAACTACTTCAACAAGTCGGCGACGATCGAGTGGCCGGACGGGCCGGACGGCCGGAAGCCCACCTACATGGTGGCGGTGAAGACCATCATCATTCCCAAGGACTCCACCAACAAGGACGTGCCGCTCGCCAAGGAGTTCATCAAGTTCGTACTGGAGCCCCAGCGCTTCACCGAGTACATCAAGGGCGCCAACGGCCGCTGGTTCCCCGCCTTCAAGGACGTCGCCTCCGACCCCTTCTTCTCCAAGGGCCAGGCGGGCAAGGGGGGCGCGGTGGATCCGCACCTGCCCACCGTGACCAAGATCTATCTCGAGCGGCCCACCCGGGTCTTCGAGCACTACAAGAATCCGGCGAACTCGCAGATCTACGCGGAGAACGTCTGGGGCAAGGCTATGGCGCGCACCAACGTCGACAAGTGGACCCCGGAGAAAGCGGCCGACGAGGCGATCGGCCGGGTCAAGACCATCGTCGCCCAGTGGCGGTAGGAGTCCCGATTCACCGTGGCTAACGGCCTGGCGTCCGCCAAGACTCCGGGCATGTTCTCGCGGGGCGTGACCGCGGCGGCCGGTGTCCTGTCGCCGCGGTCACACAACCTCCAGGGGCTCCTCTTCTCGCTGCCCCTGATCCTGCTGTTCCTCGCCTTCGTGGTCTATCCGCTCTACTTCGAGGTCACCCAGGCGCTCGATCGGTACACCTACGAGGTCCTGTTCAACGACCCGATCTACGTGCAGACGGTGATCAACACCCTCGTGTACGTAGGGGTGGCGGTGAACGTGAAGCTCTTCCTCGCCCTGCTCCTCTCCGGGCTTCTCGAGTCCGATGGGCGTGCCACCCGTTTCCTGTCCGCGATCTTCCTCCTCCCGTGGGCGATCCCCGTGCTCCCCGGCATCCTGTCGGTGCGGTGGATGATGTCCTCCCAGTGGGGCATCCTGAATCTCATCAGCGAGGACCTGGGCTTGGGCACCCATCACTGGCTCGCCTCGCGCTGGACGGCGATCGGCGCCCTCATCCTCTTCCACATCTGGAAGTACCTGCCGTTCTGGACCGTGATCATCCTCGCCGCCCGCCGCGGCATCCCGCGGCAGCTCTACGAGGCGGCCTCCATCGACGGGGCGGGCGTGTTCCAGACCTTCCGCCACATCTCGTTCCCGCTGCTCGCCGGCATCTACCTCATCTGCTCCTTGCTTTCGATGGTGTTCACCCTGGGCGACTTCACCAATGTCCAGCTGATGACGGGGGGAGCGCCGGGCGACTCCACCCACGTACTGGCCACCCTGGCCTACCGGTACACGTTCCGCCTCGGCAAGATCGACTGGGGCGTGGGCGTCTTCGCCACCGCGCTCCCCGTAACCCTCCTCTTCATCTTCATCCTCATAAAGAAGATCAAGTGATACGGGAACGGCTCGGGGTCACGGTGGTGCGAGGGGTCCTGCTGGCCATCGTGGCGGGGTGGACGCTCTTCCCCATCTATTACATGGTGTCGCTGGCGATCACCCCCTGGAGCGACCTCTTCCGGCCCGTCTACTTCGTCAAGCATCCCACCCTGGACAACTTCAAGTTCGTGCTCTTCCAGGAGAGCCCGTTCGTGAAGTACTTCTGGCGCTGGCTCGCCAACAGCCTCCTGGTTTCCGGCGCGGTGATGGTGGCGGTGCTCGCGGTGGCGGCCATGGGAAGCTACGCGCTGGGCCGGATCCGTTTCGGGCTCGGACGGCTCGTCTCGGGGATGACGCTCTTCACCTACATCATTCCGGCGTCGTTCCTGTCCATTCCCTTCTTCAAGATCATGGGCGACTACGATCTCCTCGATACCTACTGGGCACTGATCTTCGCCATGACGACGTTCGCGGCGCCCTATGCCCTCTGGGTGCTCTGGGACTACGCCAAGACCATCCCCGCCGAGATCGACGAGTCGGCGGCCATCGACGGCGCGGGGTCGCTCTCCATCTTCTTCCGGATCTATCTGCCCCTCATCACGCCGACCCTGATCGCGGTGGGCACGTATGCCTTCTTCTTCGCGTGGAACGAGTACCTCTACGCGGTGCTGCTGCTGCAGGGGGAGAGCATGATCACCCTGCCAGTGGGCATGGGGAACTTCCTGACGTCGGACGACGCGCCGTGGAATCTCCTGATGGCGCTGTCGGTGATCTACTCGATCCCGCCCGTGATCTTCTACTACATCTTCCGCCGCTACCTCACCCACGGCCTCGTGTCGGGGGCGGTGCAGGGCACCTAGCCGCCTAGCCGGCGAGACCCGATCCCCGCGCCTTCGCCAGGGCCTCCCACAGCCGCGCGCGCGTCACCGGCACTCGCGTGATCTCCACCCCGAGGTCGGCGAGGGCATCCTCCACCGCGTTGGCGATGGCGGCGGGCGGCGCGATGATGCCGCTCTCCCCCACGCCCTTGATCCCGAGCTCGTTGCGGGTCGATGGAAAGGCCACCGTCATGGTCTCGAGCGCGGGGAGATCGGCGGCGGCGGGCAGCGCGTAGTCCATGAAGCTCCCGGTGAGAAGCTGCCCCGACTCGTCGTGCACCAGCTCTTCCATGAGCGCGGTCCCGATGCCCTGCGCGACCGCGCCCTGGAGCTGGCCCTCCACGACCAGCGGATTGATGGCCCGCCCGCAGTCGTGGAGCGCGAGGTAGCGGAGCACGCGCACCGCACCGGTGTCCGTGTCGACATCCACCGCGCAGGCGTGGGCGCCGAAGGCGAACGTGACGGACTCGGGCGCGAAGTAGCCGCAGACCTGTAGCCCGGGCTGCCCCTCGCGCACGAGCGTCTTGCTCCGGGCCGCCGCGCGCGCCACCTCGCCCAGGCCGAGGCTGCGCGCCGGCATGCCCGTCACGTGCACGCGCCCGCCCGCAAGCACGATGTCGGCCGGCGCGCACTCCAGCAGCTCCGCGGCGACGCGGCGCGCCCGGGCCGCCACCTCGCGGGATGACTTGGCCACCGCGGGACCGGCGTTCGCGGCCACGCGGCTGCCTCCCGTCCCGTTGCCGAAGGGCAGGCTCGCGGTGTCGCCCGCCACCACCGAGACGCGCGCGAGGTCCACGCCCAGCTCGGCGGCGGCGATCTGCGCCATCGTCGTCTCGTGCGCCTGCCCCTGCGACGATACGCCAATGGTCACCTGGACGTTGCCCGCGGTGTCCACGCGCACGTCGGCACCCTCGTAGGGGCCCACGCCCGTGCCCTGCACGTAGCAGCCGAGCCCGATACCGAGGCGCGAGGGGCCCGCCCGCCGCTCCGCCTGGCGCTTGCGCCAGCCGGCATAGTCGAAGGCCTCGAGCAGGCGCTCGAAGGACGCCGGGTAGTCGGCCGGATCGTAGGACACGGGCGTGCCGTCGCGATAGATGAGACCGGTGCGATAGGGCATCGCGTCCGGAGGCACGAAGTTGCGACGGCGGATCTCCGCGGGATCGAGGCCGAGCCGGCGCGCGGCGCGGTCGAGCAGGCGCTCCATCACGAAGGCCGCCTCCGGACGACCCGAGCCGCGATACGCGCCGCCGAAGAGCGAGTGGGAGACGACGTTCTGCCCCGACGCGGCGAGGTGCGGCACGCGGTAGGGGCCGGGCAGGTGATTGATCGTGTTGCGCGTGATCACCTCGCCGAGGGGGAGGTAGGCGCCGTGGTCGCGGGCGAAGCGCGTCTCGATCGCCGCGATTCGCCCCTCGCGGTCCACGCCGAGCCGCGCGCGGTGGCGCTGGCCGCGATCGGGCGAGCCCGACAGGAAATGCTCGCGCCGTGTCTCCATCCAGCGTACGGGCCGGGCGAGCCGCCACGCCGTCGCGGCGAGGATCAGATCCTCGGCGTAGGCGTGCCCCTTGATGCCGAAGCCGCCGCCGGAATCGGTGCAGATGATCCGCACGCGCTCTTCGGGAAGCGCCAGCGCCGCCGCGACCGCGGCACGCAGGCCATACGGCCCCTGGCTGGGAATCCACACCGTGAAACGCCCGTCGGGCCCCTCCGGCACGATGAGGATGCCGCGCGGCTCGATCGGCGCGCCGACCACCCGTGCCAGCTCGAGCTCGGCCTCGACCACGACCGCCGCGGTGTCGAGGGCGGGCCCCGGCTCGCCGACCTGGGCGGTGGACGCGCCCGCCTGATTGTCCGACCAGTCCTCGAAGACGCGCGGCGCCCCGGGGGCGGAGGCGCTCGCGAGATCGGGCGCCGCCGGCAACGGGATCCATTCGACCATCACCGCTTCCGCGGCGTCCACTGCCTGGACCGCGGTGTCGGCCAGCACCACCGCGACGACCTCGCCGGGGTGCCGGGCGATGGGCTCGCCGAACACCGACTGGGGCGCGCTCCGGAAGGACGCCGGGGAAGGGGTGGCGGCGGGGATGGGCGCCTTGCACTCGGGCAAATCCGCCGCCGTGTACACCGCGACGACGCCGGGCATGGCGCGCGCGGCGGCGAGGTCGATGCGCTCCACCCGGGCATGGGCGTGGGGGCTCCGGACGAAGGCCGCGTGGAGACATCCGGGAAGGTTCATGTCATCGACGTAGCGGCCCCGTCCGGTGATGAAGCGCTGATCTTCCTTGCGAAGGGCGGCGTGACCGAAGGCGGGCGGCATCGCGGTGAGCGAGTATACCGCAGCCGGATGCTAAGATACTGACATGTCACGAATTCCGGAGCGCAGCGCGCGCTTCATGGCCGCGTTCCGCGAGCGCATCCTCGTGCTCGACGGCGCCATGGGCACGATGATCCAGGCGCGTAATCTCTCGGCCGACGACTTCGGCGGCGCCGCGCTCGAGGGCTGCAACGAGCACCTGACCCTCACGCGCCCCGACGTCATCCGCGAGATCCACGAGGCCTATCTCGACGCCGGCGCCGATCTGATCTCGACCAATTCGTTCGGCTGTGCCCCCTATGTACTGGCCGAATATGGACTCTCGGACCGGTGCGAAGAGATCTGTCGAGCCGCCGCGCGCATCGCCCGGGAGGCCGCGGACACCCGATCGACGCTGGAGCGGTCGCGCTTCGTCATCGGCGCCATGGGGCCGGGCACGCGCACGATCACGGTCACCGGCGGCGTCACGTTCGATGAGGTGCGCGAGGGCTATCGCGCCCAGGCGCGCGGCCTGATTGCGGGAGGCGTGGACGCCCTCCTCCTCGAGACCAGCCAGGACACGCTGAACGTCAAGGCCGCCGCCATGGGTGTGCGCGAAGCGATGGCCGAGGCCGGCGTTGGCCTGCCCCTGATGGTCAGCGGGACGATCGAGCCGATGGGGACCATGCTCGCAGGGCAGGGCGTGGATGCCTTCCACGCCTCGCTGGAGCACCTCGGCCTCTTCTCGATCGGGCTCAACTGCGCCACGGGTCCCGAGTTCATGACCGACCACCTGCGCTCGCTGGCGGGGCTCGCCACATGCCTGGTGACCGTGTACCCGAACGCCGGACTGCCCGATGAGCGCGGTCACTACGAGGAGACGCCCGAGAGCCTGGCCCTGAAGATGCGGCGCTTCGTCGACGAGGGCTGGGTCAACATGGTGGGCGGCTGCTGCGGCACCACCCCCGCGCACACGCGCGCGCTCGCGCGCCTGGTGGAGGGCCATCCGCCGCGCCGTCCCGCCGAGCGCCTCGCCCCCGCGGTCAGCGGCATCGAGGTCGTCTACCCCGCCGACGACAACCGGCCCTTGCTGGTGGGCGAGCGCACCAACGTGATCGGCTCGCGCAAGTTCAAGGATCTGGTCGTGGAGGAGCGCTTCGAGGAAGCCGCGGAGGTGGGCCGCGCCCAGGTGCGCGGCGGCGGCCAGGTGCTGGACGTGTGCCTGGCCAATCCCGACCGCGACGAGCACGCCGACATGCTGCGCTTCCTCGACCGCCTCACCCGCAAGGTGAAGGCCCCGCTCATGATCGACTCCACCGATGCCGCCGTCATCGAGGCGGCGCTTCGTCTCTGCCAGGGCAAGGCAATCGTCAACTCGATCAACCTCGAGGACGGCGAGGAGCGCTTCGAGAAGGTGGTGCCGCTGCTCCGCGCCTACGGCGCCGCGGTGGTCGTCGGCTGCATCGACGAGAACAAGCAGCAGGGCATGGCGGTCTCCCGCGAGCGCAAGCTCGAGATCGCCCAGCGGTCGTTCGACCTCCTCACGGGGAAGTACGGCCTGCCCGCGCGCGACCTGATCTTCGACCCGCTGGTGTTCCCGGTGGGCACCGGCGACGCGAACTACCTCGGGTCGGCGGTGGAGACCATCGAGGGGCTGCGCGCGATCAAGGAGCGCTTCCCCGAGTCCCGGACCATCCTCGGCATCTCCAACGTCTCGTTCGGGCTGCCCCCCGCGGGCCGTGAGGTGCTGAACGCGGTGTTCCTCTACCACTGCACCAAAGCCGGGCTCGACTACGCCATCGTCAACACCGAGCGGCTCGAGCGCTACGCCTCGATCCCCGAAGAGGAGCGGCGGCTCGCCGAGGACCTCATCTGGATGCGGGGCGAGGATCCGGTCGCCGCCTTCGCCGCCCACTTCCGGGGCCGGACCAAGCAGGCGCGGGCGGGCGGCGGCACGCTGCCCCTCGACGAGCGCCTCGCCCGGTACATCGTGGAGGGCTCGCGTGACGGCCTCATCGCCGATCTGGAGGAGAAGCGGGCGAGCGCCGCGCCGCTCGACATCATCAACGGGCCCCTGATGAAGGGCATGGAGGAGGTCGGTCGGCTCTTCAACGACAATCAGCTCATCGTGGCCGAGGTGCTGCAGTCCGCCGAGGCCATGAAGACGGCGGTCGCCCACCTCGAGCAGTTCATGGAGAAGGCGGAGAGCGCCACCCGGGGCAGCATCGTGCTCGCCACCGTCAAGGGCGACGTGCACGACATCGGCAAGAACCTCGTCGAGATCATCTGGAAGAACAACGGCTACCGCGTGATCAACCTCGGGATCAAGGTCCCGCCCGAGGACCTCATCGCCGCGTATCACGCCCACAAGCCGGACGCCTTCGGCCTCTCCGGCCTCCTCGTGAAGTCGGCGCAGCAGATGGTGGTGACGGCGCAGGATCTCCGCGCCGCCGGCATCGACATCCCCCTCTTCGTGGGGGGCGCGGCGCTCACGCGGAAGTTCACCGCGACCCGGATCGCCCCCGAGTACCCCGGCGCCACGCTCTATGCCAAGGACGCGATGGACGGGCTCGACCTCGCCAACCGTCTGTTCAGCGCCACCAGCCGTGACACCTTGCTGGCCGAGATCTCGGCGCAGCAGGAGACCCTCCGCGCGGGCCGCGATGCGGGCGCGGTGGCGCCGGCGGCGCCCGCCTCGAGCGCCGCGCGCTCCGCCGTCTCCATCACCGTGCCGGTGCCCGCCCCGCCCGACCTCGAGCTCCACGTCCTGCGCGACGTGCCGCTCAGCCACATCTACCCGTATGTGAATCTCCAGATGCTGCTCGGCAAGCATCTCGGCCTCAAGGGCGCGGTGGGGCGACTGCTCGAAGACGGCGATCCCAAGGCGCTGGAGCTGCGCGACATGGTCGCCGACCTACAGCGCGAGGCGGCCGCGCGGACCTGGCTGCGGGCCGACGGCCTCTACCGCTTCTACGAGGCCCGCGGGGAGGGCAACGATCTCGTGCTCCACGAAGGCGGCCGTGAGGTGGCCCGCTTCCGCTTCCCCCGTCAACCCGCGGGCGAGCGCCTGTGCCTGGCCGACTACGTCCGTCCCGCGGCCAGCGGGGAGCGCGACTACGTGGCGCTGCTCGCCGTGACCTGCGGCGCGGGGGTGCGGCGGCTCTCCGAGCAGTGGAAGGAGGCGGGGCAGTATCTCCGCTCGCACGCGCTCCAGGCCCTCGCGATCGAGAGCGCGGAGGCCTTCGCGGAGATGCTCCATGCTCGGCTGCGCACCCAGTGGGGCTTCCCCGATCCGCCCGACACCACGATGGCCGACCGCTTCAAGGCGCGCTATCGCGGGCTGCGCGTGTCGCCCGGCTACCCCGCCTGCCCCGAGCTCAGCGATCAGCGCATCATCTTCGATCTGCTCGGCCCTGAGCGCATCGGCCTTGGACTCACCGAGACGTTCATGATGGATCCGGAAGCCTCCGTGTCGGCCATCGTCTTCCATCATCCAGAGGCGAAGTACTTCAAGGCCGACGGCTCGCCCTCGGCCGACTGATGCTGCAGGCGCCAGCTTCGGGCCTGAGCCCGCGCTTTCTCGCCTTCTTCTCGGAAGCCGAGCTCCGTGGCCGGCGCCTGCTCGACGTCGGGTGCGGGGCGGGGCGCGTGACGCTCGCCTTGGCGCCCGCCTGCCGCTGGGCGGTGGGGCTCGACCGCGAGCCGTCGCTCATCGCGGAGGCGCGGGAGCGCGCGGCGCAGGCCGGCCTGGACCACGTCGAGTTCGACGTCGCCGACGTGGAAGCCGACGAGTATCACCCCTGGAAGCCGGACGTGGTCACCGCGCATCTCTGCGCATCGGACGCGATCATCGAGCGCGCCTCCCGCGCGCTGCCGCCTAGCGGCTTCCTCGCCATGGCGGCATTTCACGTGGATCAGTGGAAGGAGACCGGCAAGGTCTCGCGCTTCGCCTACGACGAGACGCGCCTGCGGGCCTCGCTGGAGCGGGCGGGCCTCGCCGTCGAGGCGCTCGAGGTGGACGCGGACGTGCGCCGCTTCGCCTCGGTGGAGGAGGCCCTGGCCGCGGCGGTGGGCCTCGAGGAGCGCTGGCGGGCGGACGGACGCTGGTTCCGCTACGTCGAGTTCCTGGAGAAGGGTGGCCGCACGCTCACCCGCAGCCATCTTCTCGCCAAGGCGCGCCGGCCATGATCGTGGACGCGGCGCTGACCGGGGCGTTGAAGGCCCGAGCCCTCGAGCTCGGCTTCGACCTCGTGGCCATCGGACCGGCGGCGCCGCCCGAGCACGGTGAGTCGTTCGCGCGCTGGGTGGAGGCGGGCCACGCCGGCACCATGGGCTATCTCGCGCGCCGGCTCCCCGAGCGGCTGGATCCCGCGCGCGTGCTGCCCGAGGCCCGCTCGGTCGTGTGCGTCGCGCTCAACTACTACCAGGGCGCGTCCGTCGATGCCTCCTGGTCGCCGGTGGCCCGGTACGCTTGGGGTCGCGACTACCACGACGTCATGACGCCGCGGCTGGACGCCCTCGCCCGCTTCATCGAGGAGGCCGCGGGTGGCCGCGGGAAGTGCTACGTGGACACGGGCCCCATTCTCGAGCGCGATCTCGCCGCGCGGGCGGGCCTCGGCTGGGTGGGCAAGAACACGATGCTGATCAATCCCGCGCTCGGCTCCTGGTTCTTCATCGGCGTCTTGCTGACCACGGCCGCGCTCGCCCACGGCGAGGCGCTGCCGGATCGCTGCGGCAGCTGTCGCGCCTGTCTCGACGCCTGCCCGACCGACGCCTTCGTGGCCCCGTACGTGCTCGACGCCCGGCGCTGCATCGCCTATCTCACCATCGAGCACCGCGGCCCGGTGGAGCCGGCGCTGGCCGCCCGGATGGGCGGCTGGCAGTTCGGCTGCGACGTGTGCCAGGACGTCTGCCCCTGGAATCGCAAGGCGCCCCTGACGCGGGAGCCGGCCTTCCTGCCCGCGGGGCCGTTTCCCTCCGCGGCGGAGATCGCGGCGATGGACGACGCTGACTTCGCGCGCCGCTTCGCCGGCACGCCCATCACGCGACCGAAGGCGGCGGGCATGCGGCGCAACGCGGCCATCGCGCTCGACAACGCGGCTCGGGCCGGAGAGCCGGCGTGATCGCGGCGGTCACGGTCTTCTGCGGCTCGAGCAATCACGTCGACGCGAAGTACTTCGACGCCGCCCGGGAGCTGGGCGAGAAGCTGGCCCGCCGTCGCTGGCGCCTCGTCTACGGAGGCGGCAGCGTCGGGCTCATGGGAGAGCTTGCGCGCACGGTGCTGGCCCACGGCGGCGAGGTGACCGGCGTCATCCCCAAGGCGCTGCTCGACCTCGGCGTGGGCGAGACCACGCTCACCGAGCTGGTGGTGACGGAGGGGCTGCGCGACCGCAAGGCCATCATGGACTCACGGGGCGACGCCTTCGTGGCCCTTCCCGGCGGCATGGGCACCTTCGAGGAGATCCTCGAGGTGATGACGCTCAAGCAGCTCGGTTATCACCGGAAGCCGGTGGCGGTGCTCGACCTCGACGGCTACTACGAGCCGCTCTGGACCCAGATCCAGCGGGGCATCGATCTGGGCTTCATCAAGGCCGAGTACCTCGACGTCTGGTACCCCGCCCCCGATGTGGACGCCCTCCTCCGCTATCTCGACGCCTACCGGCCCCACGACTACGGGCTCAAGTGGGACTCGGCGAGGTGAACGGGCCGCGCGTGCTACAATTCGGGCGTTCAGGAGGAAAGACATGGCCATATTGAAGGTCGCGCGCCTCGGACATCCGGTGCTTCGTCAGGTCGCCGAGCCCATTCCCGTCGACCAGATCCGCGGCGCCGAGATTCAGCGCCTGATCGACGACATGATCGAGACGATGAGGGAATACAACGGCGCTGGTCTCGCCGCCAACCAGGTGCACACCCTCAAGCAGGTCTGCGTCATCGAGGTCAAGGACAACCCCCGCTATCCGGACGCCGAGTCCATCCCGCTCACCGTCCTCATCAATCCCGTGGTGACGCCACTCACCACCGAGATGGAAGACGGCTGGGAGGGTTGCCTGTCGATCCCGGACATGCGCGGGGTGGTTCCGCGCTACGGCGCGGTGCGCCTGGAAGCCCTCGACCGCGAGGGCAACCGGATCGACGTGGTCGCCAAGGAGTTCTTCGCCCGCGTCATCCAGCACGAGACCGATCACCTGCGCGGCGTCGTCTACGTCGACCGCATGAAGGATCTCTCGACCCTCACTCATCTTGCGGAGTGGAACAAGTACTGGCTGGGGATCGACGAGCAGGATGACTGACCCGCTTTGAACCGCGTGATCGCGGTGGTGAAAGACCTCTTCTTCGTGGCGCGCATCCGCGAGACTGCCCGCCTGGTGGGCACGCCGCTCGACTTCGCGCGTGCCCCCGAGGAGATCGCGCCCGCCCTGGCCGCGGGCCCCGCCGACCTCATCATCCTCGACCTCACCACGAACGGCTGGGACTACGACGCGGTGCTCGGCGCCATCGAGCGCGCGACGCCGCGCGTGCCGGTGCTGGGCTTCACCACCCACGCCCTCGCGCGGCTGACCCAGCCGCTGCACGGGCGGTGCGAGCGCGTGGTCACCAAGGAAACGCTGACCCAGGAGCTGCCGCGCATCCTGCGCGAGGGCGTTCCCGCATGACCGCGGACGCGTTCGTCGCCGAGCTCGACGCCGCCAACCAGAAGATCCTCGCCCGTCTCGCCCCGGACGCGACCCTCCGGCCCGAGGTGGAGGGGGCGATGAACGTGGTCAATCTCCTGAAGGTCGCGCTGAAGAACGAGATCGAGGCCACTGAGATCGCCGCGCGCTGGCTCGTCAAGACGGACGACGTGCAGGTGAAGATGGCCTTCGCGCGCCAGGCCGGCGACGAGGCCAAGCACTACCGCATGATCGCCGATCGCCTCCGCGAGCTGGGCTTCGACGCCCGTGGCTTCGATCCGCTCGGCAAGGGCTTCGGCCCACTGTTCCAGTACCTGGACGCGCTCGAGACCACGGTGGAGCGGGTGGCTGCCGGCCAGTTCACGCGCGAGGCCATCGCGGTGGTGAAGAATCGCCAGTTCATCGAGTTCTGCGAGCGGGCGGGGGACCGCGCCACTGCCACCCTCTACAAGGACGTGATCGAGCCCGACGAGCGCTTCCACCACGAGCTCGGCCGCTCGATCCTCCTGCGCCTGGCCACCACCTCGGAGGCGCAGGCGGCCGCCCGTCGCGCCGCCGCGCGCACCCTCGAGCTCGCCGAGGAGCTGCAAGCGGCGGCTCTGCGTACCGCCGGCATCCACCACGTCCCGGGCTGCTGATGAGCGCCGACGCCTCGCTCGAGGCATGGACCGCGGAGGTCGATCGCCCCGACCGCGACATCAGCCTGGCCGGCGCCGCCCTCGCGCTCAGCCGCATCGAGCATCCGGAGCTGGACGCCGCGCGCTACCTCGGGCGCCTCGATGACCTCGCCCGCTCGACCGCGCGTGTCCGGAGCGCGGCGAGCCCGGTGGAGCGCCTCCACGGCCTCCGCGAGTACCTGTTCGAGGAGCAGGGCTTCAAGGGGAACCGCTCCGACTACTTCGATCCCCGGAACAGCTTCCTTTCGGACGTGCTCGACCGCCGTATGGGCATCCCGATCTCGCTGTCCCTGGTCCTGATCGAGGTGGGACGGCGGCTCGATCTTCCGATGGAAGGCATCGGGCTGCCCGGCCACTTCATCACCGGGGTGCGCCTGGACGATGCGCCCATCCTCCTCGACCCGTTCCACGGCGGCGCCATCCTCACCCCCGAGGCCTGCCGCGAGCTCGTGGCCAAGGCGCTGGGCAAGCGCGTGCGCCTCACCGAGGCGTCCTTCACCCCCGTGGGCAATCGCCAATTCCTCGCGCGCATGCTCGCCAATCTCAAGGGGATCTACTGGCGGGCCGAGCAGTGGGGGAAAGCGGTGCAGGTGAGCGATCGCTTGCTCGTGCTCGATCCCAAGGCCGGCACGGAGCGGCGCGATCGCGGTGTCGCCCTCGCCAAGGCCGGACAGTACCAGCAGGGCTTGGCGGACTGGGAGCGCTACCTGACGGAGTTCCCCGATGCGCCCGACAATGCCGAGATGCGCGGCCATCTTCGGCGCGTGCGCCAGAAGCTGGCGGAGCTGAACTAGCGCGCATGCGAGTTCGCGGCGGCCAGAACCTCTACGGCTTCTCCGTCGGCATCCTGATGCTCGACACACAGTTCCCCCGCATCCCGGGCGAGATGGGCAACGCGACGACGTTCGACTTCCCGGTGCGCTATCACCGGGTCGAGGGCGCCTCCCCCGACAAGGTCGTGCGCCAGGGTCAGCGGGCCCTGTTGCCCGCGTTCCTCGAGGGCGCGCGCTTCCTCGAGCGGGAGGGCGTGCGGGCCATCACTACCAACTGCGGCTTCCTCGCCAAGTTCCAGGCCGAGATGGCGGCGGCGGTGTCCATCCCCGTCTTCACCTCGGCCCTCATGCTCGTGCCGCTCGTGCACCGCATGCTGGCTCCCGGGCGCGCCGTCGGCATCCTCACCGTGGACGCCTCGTCCCTCAGCCCCGATCACTTCGCGGGGGCGGGGATCGGCCCCGATATCCCCACCGTGGTCGCGGGGCTCGAGACCGAGAAGGAATTCACGCGGGTGATGCTCGACAACTTGCTCGAGCTCGACGTGGAGGCCGCGCGGGCCGAGCACCTGGCCGTGGTGGGCCGCATGGTGGAGAGCCATCCGGAGATCGGCGCCATCGTCCTCGAGTGCACCAACATGCCGCCCTATCGCGCGGATATCCAGAACCTCACGGGGTTGCCCGTCTTCGACATCGTCTCGTTGGTACGTATGATTCACGTGGCCGTGCAGCACGGTCTGCCGCCGCGCCCGGCATGAGGCGCGAGCCCTTGCCGCTCACCCCAACCAGGAGGCCGTCTTCGATGCGGACCCGGATGCTGTCGCAGAGACTTCTCGTCCTGCTCGGTGCGGTCGCGCTGATCGGCGCCGCCAGCGCTCCCGTGGGCGCTCAGCAGTCGCTCACGTGGACCGCGGGCGCGGTGGGCGGCGGCTGGTACACGATCTCCGGCGGCATGGCCGAGCTCATGCGCGAGAAGGCGGGCCTCAACATCAAGGTCATTCCGGGGGGCGGGACGCAGAATCCGGTGCTCGTCCAGACCGGCGAGGCCGAGATCGGCATGGGCCTGCCGCCCCTGCTCGGCGCCGCCTTCCGCGGCGAGGATCCGTACATGGGCAAGCCGATGCCGGATCTCCGCGCCATCGCCGGCAACATGAGCCTCAATACCTTCCACTTCTACGTCGCCAACGACTCGCCCTACGCAAAGATGACGATGGACGAGATCATCAAGGGCAAGAAGCCCATCCGCCTCGCGATCTCCAAGCCCGGCTCGTCCGACGTGTGGGTGTTCGAGAAGGTCATGGTGCACTACGGCCTCTGCTCGGGCGCCAAGATCGAGGACTGCTACAAGGCCTGGGAGGCGGCCGGCGCCAAGTTCTTCCGGGGCTCCTACTCGGAGCAGGCGGGCGCCTTCAAGGACCGGAACGTGGACGGCACCTTCACCTTCCTCGCGCTGCCCGGCGCGTCGATCACGGAAGCCTCGGTGGGCCGTGACCTCAAGATCCTGGCCTTCCCCAAGCCGCTCCTCGAGTATCTCGGCAAGTTCGGCATGGGCGAGGGCGTGATCCCGGCCGGCACGTATCCCAAGGCGGTCAACGGCAACGAACCGGTGGTGTCCGCCACCATGGGCACGACCATCACGGTGTCGTCCAAGATGTCCAACGACACCGCCTACACGCTGGCCAAGACGCTCAACGACAACGCCGACCGCGTGCGCAAGATCCACGGCAGCCTCTCCGACTACGAGCCCTCCAAGGGCCATCTCTTCCTGGGCGTGGCGCTGCACCCGGGCGCGGAGAAGTACTACAGGGAGAAGGGCTGGCTGAAGTAGGCGCCGCCGCGCCGGGAACGACCGGGCCCCCGGGAGGCTGACCCTCCCGGGGGGTCTTGCTTTCGGGCCCCGAGCCTGCCGGGGCACCCTTGGTATGGTAGGTCTTGATTCCTCGCACCCCCAGGGGTAGAGTTCCCCGCGAGGGGGGCCTTCATGAGCGAGATGAGTCGGACCTACGAGTTCATGACCGCCGACTTCAAGAATCTGCTCGCCGACGAGTCGCCTGAGACCGTCCACGAGCTCGAGTGGCTTCTGCCCACCGCCGCCCGCCTCGTGGAGCGCGAGGCCATGCGGCGCGGAGTCACCGAGTGGCAGCTCCTGCAGGACCGGCATCACATCGAGGACCCGCTGGTCCAGCACGCCCTGGACATCCTCGAAGCGGGAGGATTCATCGTGCCCGACACGGAGTGAGCCGGCCACGATCCCGGGCAGAGGGCGGGGGACTGATGCTATCCTCGCCGCCCGGGAGATAGCGAGATCAGAAAGCTCACCGGCATCGTCGCGATCGGCGCCGGCGCCTACGGCGCCCTGGCCTCGCTCCTGCACCTCTATACCGCTGGCTACGGCGTGTTCGAGCCGCGCATCCAGCGGTCGCTCCACCTGCTTTTCCTGGTCCCGCTGGTCTTCTTGACCTTCCCGTTCAACCGTCGCTCACCGCAGCACCGCCCCAGCGCCTTCGACTGGGCATGGGCCACGATCTCGTGGCTGGCCAGCGCGTACCTCATCTGGGATCACGCGCGGCTCGACCATCGCTGGGAGGGCGCCTCCCCGGTGCTGCCGGTGGAGGTGGTGCTGGGGTCCATCATGGCTGTCCTGGTCATCGAGGCCTGCCGCCGTTCGCTCTCGCCGTGGATGGCGGTGACGATCTCGCTGTCGCTCGTCTATCTCGCGACCAGCCAGTGGATCCCCGGCCTCTTCAACTTCAAGGGCTATTCGTTCCCGCGGATGGTCGAGTTCGTCTACCTCGCCGGCGACGAGGGCATGTACGGCTTCCTCACCGGCATCTCCGCCAACATCCTTTACATCTACGTGCTCTTCGCCTCGGTGATGATGCGCGCCGGGGTCGGCGAGTGGGTGATCGACGTGGCGGTGAAGCTCGCGGGCTGGGCCCGGGGTGGCCCCGCCAAGATCGCGGTGGTGGGCTCCGCCCTCTTCGGCACGATTTCGGGCTCCACCGTGGCCAACGTCTATGCCACGGGCTCATTCACGATCCCCCTCATGAAGAAGGGCGGCTACTCGGCGAAGAGCGCCGCCGCCATCGAGGCCATCGCGGGCACCGGCGGGCAGATCATGCCGCCGGTCATGGGCGCCGGCGTCTTCATCATGGCGGAGATCACGGGGATCTCGTACTTCGACATCATCAAGGCGGCGGCCATCCCGGCCATCCTCTACTACGTCGGGCTCTCCGCCATGGTGCATTTCCTCGCGCTCCGCTACGGGATGCAGCCGGTGCCGAAGGCCGAACTGCCCTCGTGGAAGCCCGTCCTGAGACGCGCGTACTTCGCGATCCCCTTCGGCCTCATCGTGTATCTCCTCGCCCACGGGTACTCGCCGACTGGCGCAGCGTTCTACACCATCCTGACGACCTTCGCCCTGTCCTTCCTTGACCGGAGGACCTGGATGACGCCCCGGAAGTGTTGGGGCGCGCTGGTGGAGGCGGCGTTCAGCGCCGGGACCATCGCGGTGGCGCTGGCGGGCTCGGGGATGATCGTGGGCGTGCTCACTCGCACCGGCGCCGCCCTCGCCTTCAGCGGCGTGGTGGTTCAGGCCGCCCATGGCGTCCTGATCGTGGCCATGATCCTGATCTTCGCGGTGGTGTCCATCCTAGGC